>CAYYKC010000001.1:0-76405 GCA_964471605.1 uncultured Akkermansia sp.
TCCTCGCGGACTTTCACCGCAGTGCGCATATCGCGTCGGTCGTACATAAAAAACGTGCCCGATGTTGCATCGGGCACGCAAGAATGATAAGTAGGAAGTGTTAACTTCCAGTAGTCCTTACTTCTTGATGGGAGCCACGGGAGCCGGCTCCGGAGCGGGAGTCGGAGCAACCTGCTGCTGCTGCTGCTGCTGGCAGGACACGAAAGCGGCGGCCGTAAGGGCAAGAATAGCGATGGTCTTCATAATTATCTATACTAGTTTTGATGTTTGAAGTGCCCCATCGCCCAAGAGTAGGACGCGGGGTGGCGAGAATTTATCACAAATCCGCCATAAATCAAGCCTAAAATGATTTTTTTGACGTATTTTTTAAGTAAAAATGATAGTTTTTAACACTTAACAAACCCGTTACTAATTGAATGACAACACGTAATAAACTTTTTACAAAACCCGCTCTTTTTGTTGAAAAATAGAGCTTAAGGCTTGAAGTTCTGGATTTTCGGGAGTATCTGATGGCAAAAGAGCGTATATATAGTCCCAAATATCTGCCATAATACGAAAAAACTCCTGACTGTTGCATTATCAACAGTCAGGAGAAAGCGGGGGGAGAGTAGTCTCGCCAGGATTCGAACCTAGACAGAGGGAATCAAAATCCCTAGTGCTACCTTTACACCACGAGACCACGCAGTTGCTTCCTGCAGGGCAGGCTGCGGGGGGATTTTTATCACAACCGCGCCGTGCTGGCAAGCTCAAAATGCGTATTGGAGCGTAAAATACTTTATTTTGAGCGGTGGGCGGAGTTGAGCAAGCGTACTTTTTCGGCAGAATCGCGCTTGCTCTTGCGGGCGGTCTGAAGGATGAAATAATTGAATTCGGCCCCGGCTTCCAGCAGTCGGTGCACGGAATCGGCCCCGGCATTGAGCGCGGCACAGCGCAGAGGAGTAGAACCATTGGCGGCCTTGGCATTGGCGTTGGCACCCGCAGCCAGCAGTCGCCGAACGGTGGTATCGTGTCCGCTGTAAGCAGCCAGCATGAGGGGAGTCCATCCTTCGGCATTGGGGGTATCAGCCTTTGCCCCGGCGTTCAGCAGGGCGGCCACGAGGCTGTTCTTACCCTTACGGGCAGCAGTTTGCAGGGGGGTGATACCGGATTTGCCCTGCACATTGGGGTTTGCGCCTGCGGCCAGCAGGAGGTGCACCTCTTCCTGGCGGTCAAACTGCACGGCAATCATGAGCGGTGTCCAGGATTTGGCATCAGGCTTGTCCACGGTAGCGCCGCCAGCCAGCAGAGTCTGCACCATCTCGCCATGGCCGTGGTAGGCCGCCCAGGCAAGCGGGGTCAGCCCATTGGGCAGCGCAGCATCCGGGTTGGCTTTCTCCTGCAGCGCACGGCGAACGGCGGTTGTATCCCCGGCCTTGACGGCCTTGAGCATCTCTTCCGTGGCTTTTGCTACTGCGGCTTCTTCCGTCTCTGCTGCGGGCTCGGGCTTGGGTTCTTCCTTGGCAACAGGCTGCGGCTCCGGTTTGGGTTCTTCCTTGGCGACAGGCTGCGGCTCGGGCTTGGGTTCTTCCTTGGCAACAGGCTGCGGCTCCGGTTTGGATTCTTCCTTGGCGACAGGCTGCGGCTCGGGCTTGGGTTCTTCCTTGGCGACAGCCTGCGGCTCCGGTTTGGGAGTCTTTTGAGCAACGGGTTGTTTTTCCGCCTCTTCCAGCAGGGTTACCAGTTCCTTGAATCCCTTGGCATCGGCAATGGTGCGAGCTGTGCGACCATCGCCGCCCTTGATCAGCGGGTTAGCACCGGCAGCCAGCAGGGTTCGTACTACCGCGGTGCGACCGGTGTGAGCGGCATTGATGAGGGCGGTTCCGCCGTTGCGGCCGAGCGCGTCCACGTCTGCACCGTGGGCCAGCAGGGCTTTGACCACATCCACATTGCCGGCGTAGGCGGCGAACATGAGCGGAGTACCGCCGGTGGGAGCTTTGGCATCTGCCCTGGCACCGGATTGCAGCAGGGTATTGACGATGCCGGGATGCCCGGCCTGAACCGCGACAAAGAGGGCGGAACGACCGTTTTCATTGCAGGCATCTACGGAGGCTCCTTTTTCGAGGAGAAGTTTCACCATTTGCTCGTGTCCGCCGCGGATGGCATACAGCAGGGCTGTGCCGCCGACCGTGGCTGCGGCATCCACCGCTGCTCCTTTTTCCAGCAGAATGCGCGCCACTTCGTCCCGCCCGAATTGGGAGGCCACGATGAGGGCTGTGCCGTCATTGGCGCCTTTGGCATCGGGCGATGCTCCGTTGTCCAGCAGAATGCGCGCCAAATCCGGCTTGTCGGCATAGGCGGCAAACATGAGCGCCGTACCGCCGGTGCGGGCGCGTTGGTTCGGATCCGCCTTGGCGGCCAACAGTGTCCGAAGAGATTTTGCCTGGCCATGCTGCACGGCCACGATCAGGGGAGTCTGGCCGGAGGGGTTGAAAGAGTTGACCTCTGCTCCTCGCTTGATGGCATCGCGGATGGCGGCCTCGTCCCCGCGTTTGATGGCATCCTGCAAATCATGTCGGGCTTTTTCCACCACATTCTGCTGCGCGGAAGCCGTGGGCAATATGGTGACCGCCATCGGAACAAGCGGTAACAGGACGCAGCCGACAGCGCCCAGAGAGGAGGAAATACGAGAACGAAGCTTCATGATTCGGTGGCCATAGTACCGCATCCCCTGCTTTCAAGTCAAGGTTTAATGATGTCCTCATCCGGGCAATCAGGTTCGTCGTTGAGAGTCCATCATTACTTTTCTGTTGTGCAACGAAAGCGGGCAACAACGGCGGGTTGCCGTTGTTGCCCGGGAAATGTGCTGCGGAGAGCTTATCAGAAGTTGATGCGATAGCCGACCGTACCGTTGATGTTGGTATAGCCGCTGCCCACCTCCAGAGAGGCATCCGCGAAGATAGAGCCGCCGGTGGCACCCATGGGAACGGTGATACCCACGCCCAATTCGGCACCGATGGAGCCCATCTCGGCAGCCTTGACGCTGCCCATGGCACCGGGAATAGCGCCAAGGGCGTTCTCTGCCTCTGCCTCAGTGTCACCGGTGCGTACCTTGAGCAAGGCGCGGCCTTCCACCAGAGAGGAGCGGTTGTAGAGGTTTGTACCCACAATGGCCTGGGCACGGGCACCCATGCCGAAGGTGACAGTGGTCATATCCACATCGCCCATCTTGAGCGCGGCATCGCAGCCTTCCTCAGAGTAGCCATCCAGAGAGCTGTGAGCCAGCATCACGTTGAACACGGGCTGCAGGCAGGCAGTGGCGCTCTCGTTCATGGCCACCACATAGCCCAACTCGTACAGGAAGCCGAAGCTGATGGCTTCTGCATCACCCTCTGTGCTGTAGCTGCCGTTGGCGTGCGTCACCGTGCGCTTGAGCGTGGTATCGGCCATGCCTGCCGTGGCCACGAAGGTGTGCGACCAGCGGTTAGCAGCATAGCGGGCAAAGGCCGTCACATAGTAGGTGTCCAAATCGCCCTCTGCATGGTCAGCAGACTTGGCGGTGAAGTCACCATACATGGCCGTGGCAGCCAGACCCATGGTCAGACGCGGGGTCATGTCCACATCGAAGCCGACAGTACCGCCCCAGGAGCTCAGCTCATAGCCGGCGGCCGTGCCATCCTCGTCCAGGCGGCGGAAATCACCCTCAGCGTTAATCCAGGCGTTGAAGTAGGGCATATTCTCGTTCACCTGCGTCTGGTCTACGCCCATGGTGGTGGTGCGGTTGCGGATTCCCATCAACTGGCGTTCCACATCACCGGCCACGGCAGCGCCCAGGGCGGCCACGGAAGCACCGCTCACGGCAGCGCCCAGCTCATCCGCAGCCTGACTGTTGCCGGTGGCCACGGCGGCATCCAGAGAGTCCAGCACTCCGGCCAGCTCTGCGTACTCGCTGCTGTTGGCCTGCGGGTTGAGCTTCACCAGAGCGGCATCGGCCATATCGATACCCACCCGAGCGTTGTCGCTCAGCTGCATGCGGGAGGCGTAGTAGTCCGTGACGCGGTCCACCTTGATGTTGCCCTTGCTGTCCAGACGAGCATTGGTGTAGTACTTCCTGAGCAGAGCCTCCATCTCAGGCGTGCCGGTAAGGGTCACCGTGTTACCCTCCACATTGCCGCCGGTCACGAAGCGAGCCAGCGTCAGGTTCTTATCAGACTCGGTATTGACCTCCAGCACACCGTTCTTCACGCCATTACCCAGCATACTGACCACGATGGAGGATGACGTCACATCAACCGGACCGTCAATCACCACGGGACTGCCGGGGGTGCTGAGGGTGCGGGCAGTCTCTGCCGCGCCGAGCGACAGCGTGACCACCGACTTGTTGATGTAGTTGCCTTCATCGGAGGTGAGGGTAATCGTGCTGTGACGGATACCGTCATCCGTTACAGCCGTGTTCAGGAGGTTCAGCGTGGCGGAGCCGACACTCATGGCGCGAGCCATCGGCGACTCACCCACACGCAGGAAATCCATGCTGCCGTCCTGTCCGGCAGAATCCAGTGTTACCCGACCCAAGGCATTCAACCGCAGACTCAGACTGCGGCGGCCGCCGGTGCGCAGGCGCAGGTCGCTGCCGCTGTCTGCCATCAGGGTAAGGGTAGCCTCATCGTAGGAACCGGTATAGACACCGCCCTTACGCACGACAATGACACCGCTGATTTCCGCCTCGTCCGTACCGCTCAGCATGCCGGTGGTCAGGATGTTGCCTTCCTTCACGCTGAGGCGTGCGTAGTCCGCCACATCGGTATCACCCAGCACTTCTGCATTGCTGTTCACATTCACCGTGGCGCGGTTCACCAGCTTAAGGGATTTCAGCATCGGACCGGTGCTGCCCGGGTCGCTCTCCAGATAACCCTCAGCCCCCTTCGGCAGGCCAAGGTTGACCGTGGCGGCATCTGCTGTCAGCCCCACAGCGGAAACCTCTCTGCCGGGAGTGTTCATGAGGGTGGCCACATCCTGTGCAGCGGAATTACCCTTGATGGTTAGCGAACCGCCGCCGCTCAGATTACGGATAAACAATCCGGCAATCGGCTCACTGGTATTTCCGGCCACGGAATCACCCACGCTGTCTGCCGCGAGGTCGAAGGTGACATCTTCCGTCACCACCACCTGCTTCACATAGTCCAGCGCCTTGTAGAAGCCGTCAGCCGTATCTATTATGTAGCCATTGTTGGCAACGGTGTTACCATTGGTGGTGTCCCAAATCATACCCACAACCTCACCGTTTTCATTCGTGATTTCAGTGATGCTCAGGGAGAGTACACCGTCCGTGACGGTCAGCCCGGCATTCATGCCGGTGGACAGGATTTTCTGCAGCTGATCCTCATTCGTGTAGCTGAACATGTCTGCGGAAACAGCACCATCAATGAGGAGATAATCCGCAACAGTGTACTGACCGGTGGTCTCGATGCTCAGGGTATCGAAGGCAGTCTGACCAACACTTATGGCGATAGCGTCACCACTGAGTGCCTCAATACCATCTACGGTTAACAAGGCGTCTGTGGTGCTCAGCGTGCTGCCTTCCAGCATGGTGATGGCATCCGTGTTGAGGGAACCCAGGCTGTTGCCATAGGTAGCCAGCTCCATTTCTGATGTCTCCACATTCACCGTGCTATCGACGGCAGCAGACAGTCTGACCTTGCCGGCGACATCCAGAGTACCTGAGCCGGACAGCGACGACAGCGTTACATCGTCCGTCACGGCCACCGTACCCTTATCCGTCACCGTCAGTTTGTCGGAATCCAGCGTGGTGATGGTGGCATCCTTCACCGTCAGCGAATCAGCTGTCAACGTGTCGGTGGTCAGAGTGGTAAAGACTGCATTTCCACTCACTTTCACATTATCCGCTTTCACCGTGCCACCGTCCGTCACAGAATTTGTCAGCGTCAGATCTCCTGCTACTTCGAGGGTACCGGTATTGCTGAGCGAGGTCAGCGTAGTATCAGTATCTACGGTAACCGTACCGCCGTTTATCGTCAGACTCGTAGCGTTCAAGCTACTCAAATCAGCATCTTGCACCGTCAGATTCGTGGCCTTGACCTCACCGGTGGAGGTCAGCTTATCAAAGGTGGCAGAAGCCAGATCAGCAGTGCCCACGGTAACAGAACCGCCGGTGGTTATATCGCTACTCACGGTTAACTTACCGCCCACCGTCAGCTCACCGTTATTGGTCAGCGTGCCGAGCGTGATATCGGATTCGATGGTCAGAACACCGCTGTTATTCAGAGTGCCTTCCCCGGAGAGTGAGCCAATGGTACCACCGCCGGAAATAAGAGTTCCGATGTTATTGATGGCTGCACCGGCCGCATCCCAAGTACCGGCATCCAGTGTGCCGGCGTTAGTCACCTTGGCCGTGGTCGCAACGGCCAGCGTTCCGACCACCTTCACAGAGCCGCTGTTCTCCAGAGTGGCAGAGTCCAGCACACCCATGTCACCGCCCACCGTCAGCTCCTTATCGGCATTCACCGTCAGCTTGCCGGAGTTAGCCAGAATAGCGTCTCCCGTAGTGGTCACACCCTCATTGTTGATGGTCAGCGTACCGTTATTAACGGCCAGAGAAGCGGCGTTGAGCTCTCCCCCGTCAAAGGTGTAATCGGTGGTACCGGTCATAGCAGACACCACCACGGATGACGAGGTGGTTACACCGTCGTCCTCAATATTCACCGTGCCGTCTCCATAGCCGAAGAACTTACCGATGGAATCTTCGCCAGACCACTTGTCACCGCCGACTGTATCAGCATCTGTCCAAGTTGTATCAGTCGTTGTGGAAGAATCCGTATCCTCGGCAATCCAGCCTTCTGCCACGCGAGTAGCCGTAATCAACACCTGAGCGTTGTTGGATTCTTTCACCAGTTGGTACGTATACTCGAATCCATCCTTCTCCAATATCTGAGAAGAGGAATTGTTAAGCAACATACTAAGATTGGCCTTGCAATCCGTAATGATTGCCAGCACCGCAGAATCGCCATCGCCAAGAGTATTCAGCAGCGTTTCACCCGCCAGAGCTTCCAGACTCATGGCGCCTCCCGTGGCCAGCGTATCCAGCGTACCCAAGGTCAGCATGGGAGCATCGCTCCAGTTCTTCAAATCGCTCACGCCCAGTGCAGCCAAATCCAGCTTCAGCGTAGAATCAGCAGCCATCTTTAACGCTCCGAACTCTGACTTCTTATTGAGCGTCAGGTCTCCTGCCAGTACTTCCAGTGTGCCCGTACCGGCCACCTGTCCCAGTGTTACGCCATTCGTGGCATCGCCCGGAAGTTGTGTAACGCCATTGGTGGTCAGCACACCGGTCAGGGACAGTGCGCCGTTCAGTTTGGCTGTGGTGCCCTCCGTCACCGTCAGAGAGCTGGCGGTAATATCACCGTTCATCTGCAGCGTGCCCGGAGTGGTCATGGAGGAATCATCCAGCACCACGTGAATTACGTGAGAGGTGTTGCCGGACTGATTGACCCCGGCGTTCACCTCACTACCGCCGGAGAATTGTACCGTGGTGGAAGTAGCCGTACCGGACTTAAAGGAGCCGTTCCAGCCGGAGATATCACCGCTAAAGACGTATGTCTGTGCACCGCCCTGATAGGAGCCCCGCATGATATCACCACTGCCGGACACCTGACCGGCAAAGGTCACGGTGGTATCTGAGAAGCCGTTCAGGATGTTCAGTGCAGAGGTGTTACCGTTATTGGTCAGCCGGACATTGGTGTTGATGGTATCTGACTGAATCGGGTAACCGGAAACTCCCTTCAGCTCTACCCAGGAATTGGTATTGCCCAGTGCATCGGCATCCAGACCATCAATCCTGCCGGAAACGGATACCGTACCGGTCCAGTTGGCGCTGTCTGTCACGCCGCCCACCTTCAGGTTCAGTGCATTGCCGGAAGCGGCCTGAGAGTACTTACCGGAGCCGGTCAGTGTGACGGTGGAGGCAGAAACACCTTCACCCAGCTGAGAGGCATCCATCTCCACAGTTGTCCCATTGAGGTTGATGATGGTGGAAGAACCGCTTGTGGCAACGATGCTCAGGCCTGCTGCGAGAGAAGTGTTGAGCTGCAGGGTATCGACACCGTCCGCGGAGTTACCATTGAGCTTGATGGTGGTTGCGGTATTAAAGGTCGTATCCGTATCTGCATAAGCCACCGTACCGCTGTTTACCCAGTAGGTGGTTGTGTCCTGCGTGCCGTCCGAGGTCAGAGCGCCGTCCGCATAGCTGAATCCGGTGGCGGCACCATCCAGTTGCCAGGTGACACCCGAGGTATCCAGGTTGTCGGTAGTATTCGCCACCTGATAGATCAGCTTCATCGTCTTGTAACCATTGCCGGAAGCAGACCAGGAGATACTCTCATCGGCAGTGAAGCCGGATGATACCACATTGGTGGTGCCGGTGAGCACCAGCTTGCCCGCTGCATTGTTTATGCCGGCCGTAAGCGTGGCACCGGACAGCGTCAGCGCATTGGCATCATCCGTGGTCAGTGTGAGTCCACCCACCGTGGCACCGCTCACCGTGGCAGCGGTCGTTGTCGTAACCGTGCCGGCCAGCACCAGCTTATCATTACCGGTGATATTGCCCGTGATGGTGGAGTTGGTAAGGGTAACCTTGCCGGTGCTGTCAGCTGCCACCGCAGCACCACCCACAGTGGCCCCCGTTACACCCCAGCCGTCTGCACCGGAAGCCTTGAGCGTGCCGCCGGTGATAGTGGTGGCGATACCGGTCTGTATACCGGCTGTTCCGGTGATGTCCAGCGTACCGCCGCTCATGGTGAAAGTACTGCCGGTATCATTGCTATTCTGGCGGCTGATACCGGAGGTGGTAATGCTGCCGGAGCTCAGAGACAGATAACCGAAATTACCTCCCTGTGTATGACCCAGCTTAATCTGCCCGGCACTCAGGCTGCCGCCCATCACATTGACCGCAGCTTTGCTTTCGATGATGAGAGTACTCTCAATATCCAGACTACCATTGGCCAGAATATCAATCTTCTTACCGGGATTCGTCTCACGCCGGGAGTTCAGCTCAAGAGCGGCCATCTCCAGATTGGTCTGCAGCTGAGCATCCTTACGCAGCACTACGGAACCGCTTGCAGCAGCCTTGATAATACCTGCACCGGAGGATGCATTAATCAGGTCGGCAAATGCCCCGCTCTCTCCCGTGTAGTTAATGGCGGTCAGATCCAGCACCTGTCCGCTTTCCACGGTAATGGTGGCATTGGTACCCAACGACAGGGCAGAGGCCGCAACGGTCAGGTTCGATGTGCCGGCCTTAAGCGCAAGGCCGGAGTTTTCACCCAGACTGATGCTGTTCAGTGTCGCCGTGTTGGCAGAATCGGCATTCCCTGCACCACTCAAGGACAGACTAGCATCGGCAGCGCTCAGATCCAGAGCATCAGCCGTCAGGTTCCGCCCATTGCCCAGCTTGATAGCTGCATCAGCACCGGTAACAAGAATGTCTCCGCCTTCATTCAGCGTAAAGACACCGTTAATCTGAAGTCCGGAATTGGCTGCCATGGACAACTGCTCGACTGTCATGGGTTTGTTCAACAGCAAATGACCGCCGGAAAGGAGCTTCAGCTCCGTGCAGGTAATTTTGCCTGCATTGGCAAACTCATAGTAACCATTGGACACCTCAACAGAATGAACCGTTTTGTTGCCGTCCAGCCTCATGGTGTTGGGATTACTCTCCGTTCCTGCATCAGAGAATACAAGTACAATATTGTCCAGAGAAGCAGGCAACATCACAAGATTGGACTTGTCATTATCCGTCTGAGACCATGCAGGGTCGCTGGAATAAGCAAAGAAATCTCCATCATCACCCTCCCAATAGTAACGCACCAGGGTGCTCGGGTCAGCGGCGGCGGACTTCAGATGCCAGGTATCGCCCACCACCAGCAATTCGCCGTTGGTATAGTTGCTGATGCCAATCTTGCTTTGCTCGATGGCTGAGCTGAGCCCCAGGTCTACACCGGAATCGGTCAGGGTGAGACCGGTGCCAATCACCACATTGCCGGTGAGCATGCCATCGGTCACGTTCAGCAGGTTGGCCGCATCGCCATAGGTCAGCACCGCACCGTCCGTCAGCAACATGTCGGCGATATCCACCGTGCCGGCCTGATTCATGAGCAGGGCACTCACCGAGCCACCCAAATCCAGAGCGGCGTTCTCCGCCACATTCAGTTGGCTGAGATTCATGCCGCCCGCAGAGGAGGTGAGGGCGTTACCGGTGCCGGTCACATTCACTGCACCGCTCCAGCTGCCGCCGGTTTGGATGGTCATATTAGCGACAGCACCATTTACCAGATTCAGTCCGGCGGAGCTGACCGCGCTGTCAATGGTTGCATTCAGCGTGGCAGAGCCGGTATTCTTCGTCACCGTGATGGTACCTCCGAATGAGGTGGGAACGGAATTTACCTCTGCGGAGAACGAATCGATAGTCAGAACGGCAGCATTATCATGACTACTGCTGCTGGCCATGCTGATATTACCGTTGCCTGTGAGAGCTTCTATATTAACCTTATACTTCCAATTGGTGCTCTTGATGGCCAGAGTTCCGTTTTCACTCAGCGTGGTAGTGCCGGCCAGGGTCATGGTATCACAGGCACCATAATCACCCTTCATGTCCTCAATGCTGATATTCGCACCATTGGCGGTCACGCTCACATTATTGAAAGTGGTGTTGGCACCATGGTAGGCGATGGTGGCGTTATCCAGTTCCATGGAGGAGAAAGAGGAGATATCAACAACATGTGCCTTCCCTTGTCCCAGTGTCAGAGTTGCCCCGCTGACAGCCAGCTTGCACTCTGCGACCGTGGCAGCTTCATTACCAAGGGTAGCGTTTGTGGTCAGCTTGATAATACCGTCATCACCTACAGCCGTTGTGAGGATATTGGCCGCATCCGTACCGACATTGAGCGTACCTCCGTTGATCCTATACTTCTTGCCTTCGCCCAGAGCCACGGCATCCACACCATCTCCGGCAGTATTGACGTAGAAGACGGATTCATCCGTGGAGGTAACGGTCAGCACACCGTTCTCATAAGTACCCTCCACTCCGGAAACCTCACTAATGGCGTCATCATTCAGCGTTCCGGTGTTGGCAATCAGCGTGTACTTGCGCTCGCCGGACAGATAACCGTCCGCAGCAGTATTACCATCGGCATCCACATATGTGGGTGTGCCGCCGGATACGGTCGGGGTAAAACCGCTCACATCAGACACGGTCAGTGTGCCGGAGAGCGTCAGCGAGCCCTTATTGACAATGGGGGCGGCAATAGTAGCGGAGGCAATGGTGGCAACAGCACCCGTATCCACCGTGACGGCAGCACCTTTGGCCACATGAAGCACCTGAATGGTGTTGTCAAAGTTCTGCTCCGGATCATCGCTCGGGGAGGTTGTCGTGCTCTTGAAGTTCAGTGCACCGGAGTTCACATAGATGGCACCATTGGTATTGCTGCGGAAGGCTCCCACGAGGTTGAGCGTGCCGCCATCAATCGTGGTTCTGTTAAAGTAACCGGAATTTCCGTTCAGATTGGTTGTTCCACCCAGGAAATTGGCATACGAAGCAATGGATGTATAGCCGGACACGTTCAGCTCATTAACAGAGAAATTATAGGTACCTACGTTTCCCGTTGTCAGAGAAGCGGCATTGACAACACCTGTACCGGTAATGAGATTGTTCGTGGTACTATTGTTGGCCGCGGTGCCCATATAGAGCTCACCGGAGAGATTCATTACCCCATCCACACGCAGCGTGCCCATTCCATAATTATTGGCAAGGGAACGTCCGGCATCATTTGCCGCTACTGTTACCGTGATGCCCTCATTGATGGTGATGTTTCGGTTGTAGTTATCCGGGCTCGTAGTGGAAATAGCACCGGTGGTATAGGTCTTACTCTCACCAGCGAATGACAGATTGGTGTTACCTCCTCTCATCTCTATCGTCCCCAGATTTCCGCCGCCGAGCAGTTCCAGAGTACCGCCATTTACGGTCACATTGCCGATAACGCCATCGCCAAGAGCCTTTTCAATGACAAACTTACCTGCGCCGTTTTTAACAAGTCCGTTACCTTCATTCTTGGAAAGGGTTCCTTTCAGTGTCAGCGTAGATCCTGTTCCTACGGAAATCACGGAATTGGACTGCCGCAGGCGGAGACCGGTTGAAATCTCCGCATTTTTGTTGTCCCCGGTCACGATTTTGGCACTACCACCGTACAAATCCCAAAGCCCGGTGCCCTCCAGAGAACCATCCAGATTAAGTGTACCTCGGAATGGCTCATTGTTTTCATTGATATTCAGTACCAGACGGCCGCCTTCATTGATGTTGATGGTGTGGGTAGTATTACTGCTATACCCTGTCACGTCCTTGGCGTTGAACTGAAGCGTACCTCCGGACAGCACGGTTACAGCACCGCGTATGGCACCGGAGCTCCCGGTTGATGTATTCAGGGTAAGGGTTGCACCGTTATCGACCGTGAGCATCTCCTCCACCGTCAGTGCTGCACCACCGGTCATCGAAACCGTTGTTCCGTTCCCCTGAATCAGCACATTGCGGGCGGTCACCCCATCTCCGCTCATCGTGACGTTCACACTCGCAGAGAATACGGCGCTGTCGCCCGCCGCAAACGCGATGGACGCATCGGAGCTGTCCTGCTCCGTGTTCCAGACCTCATCCGTGTAGTTCCAGGTGAAATTACCGGTGGGTGTCATATCGGTATAATTGGTACCGATGGATGTGAACTTGAACCCGGTCGAGGTCATTTCTACCTCCGAACGCGCAACGGTGTGTCCACCCTGCGTGAAATTGGCAATCGTCAGCGCATCCCATCCGTCTGCCTCTGCACTTAATATCTTATATTCTGTGTCAACAGACAGAGCACTCAAATCCCCTAACTCAATCTTGGAGGTGTTGCCGAAACTTACCGTTCCGGAGGTATTCAGCAGAGCCGTGCTGCTCAATGTGGCACCGGAAAGATCCAGCGTACCGCCATTAAAGGTAACATCCCCCACGTTAACGGGAGTGGTGCCGATGGTCAGTTTACCACCTGCAGCAAATGTACCATTTTTGATTATACCGCCGGTTGTGGTGAAAGAACCGCCGGAAACCGTGCGACCGCCCAGATTCAGCTCGCCGGAAGCGACCGTGTAGGAGCCGGAACCGGCGACAGAGCCGGCATTACCATCTGCGGATGCAGCAAAAAGCATGGTGCCGCCGTTCTGTGTAACAGTGCCGTCAACGACAATTTTGCCACTGGAGCCGGACTGCAGAGTCCAGGTTTTACCGGAAGCAATGCTTATGTTCTGAGTCCCCAACAGACTGATTGTTGCATCTCCGCGGGAAGAGTTGTTGATAACAAAATCCTCATTAATGGTTGAATACGCTACAGTGGAACCTGTATTACCAATCATCACATTACGGTAACCACTGGTGCTACCGGGTGTTATGGAATAGCCCGTTGCTCCGCTTTCCACGATAAATCCGGCCACAGCAATCGGATTGAACGTATAGGTAATAGCGATTGGGGTATCCCCCGCCAGACGGAGTGTGTTGCGCGTGGCAGATGATGTGTTGGCAATGGCGCCTGATATATCATTCCAGCTGCCTGACTGCCCGCTGATGGTGGAAGTTGTACCGCCGTTGTCATATTCCAGAATAGCAAACGCGAGTTCCGTCCCCCCATTACTACCTTTCCAAGTGTACACAACTCCGGAGTAGGCTGGATCCTCCGCCAGAGCCGAACTACCGACAATGGCAAGAGCGAATGCGCCGCCGGTGAGAGCGCCGGTGGCGAGGGTAGTGGTGAATGAGGTCACGACTGCGAAGCAGGCGAGAACAGCTGCGCGAAGGCGCGTGGGGAGATGTAATTTCATGATGTTGTAGAAGTTAAATCTGAGGAAAGCTACTTGTCAGGCAGGCATAGTACGCCCAACCTGTACGCTTATCTTGAGTTATAACAAAAACAAGCCCCCATAGCAAGACAAAAAGGAAAAAAAGAGAACGGACACCTGTGCGGAGATGAGTGCCGTTTTTTGTTTCTTCATGATGGCGCGATGAATGAAAAAAGCACCCTTTCGGGTGCTATGAAAACAAGGCTGCCGCCTTGGGCGAAAACGCACTTCGAGCGGCTGAAAACCGCCCGCGTTGCGGGCGGTACGAGGGGAAGATTACCTGGCCAACACGCCCGGGGTGCCGGAAACGCCGGTGCCGGAAATGGGGCGAATGGCGATGCGGTCGATATTCGCCGCCACATTTGCCGGAATGATGACCTGACGGGCAGCACCGGAAAGCATGTACATGGGCCACCATTTACCGCCGCGGCCGACCTGTACGACCCATTTGCGTGCGCTGCCATCGCTCTGCCAGATTACCTGGCAGCCGCTGCGAGTGTCCTGTGCCTGCACGGTGGGACGGGTCGGTCGGGTAGAGCCGCTCCAGGGCATGGGCGGGGGGACGGCCAGGGTGGTGTAGCGCTCTGCCAGCTCATCACAGACACCGCCGCGGTTGGTGCCGAGCGACTTCCAGCTCCAGTAGAGCTGACCGCAGCTCTGGCGGGCCAGTTTGCGGGAGTAATCAATCTGGCGGCCGATTTCGGAGGCCGGCCGGCCGGGGTCTTCGGAGCTGTTGATGCGGACGCTGGCGATACCGGGCCAGATGGGGCGGGAGGGGTTGATGCTGCTCCACCAGCCCATCAGCGCGTTGAAGCTCTGCGGTCCTTCGCAGCGCCAGTACAGTTGCGGAGAGAGGTAATCCACCCATCCTTTGCGAATCCATTTGCGGGCGTCGCAGGCCAGCTGCTCATAGGCATTCACCCCGGCTTCCACGCTGCCGGGATAGCCCGGTTGCCAGATACCGAAGGGGCTGATACCCACGCGAACGTAGGGCTTGATGCCTTTCACCCGCGTGTAAAGCGTCTGCACAAAGTCATCGATATAGGCACGGCGCTGGGCGGGTGTTTTGCCGTCCGCTACCTTGTGGTGGGGCGGATAGGGGTAAAAGTAGTCATCCAGGTGGACACCGTCTATGTTGTAACGGCGCACGACATCCAGTATCACCTGCATGACATGGCTGCGGGCGGCAGGGCTGGCGGGGTTGACCATGGTGGTGCCGCCGGCGCGCAGAATCCAGCCCGGGCTGCGGCGAGAGACGTGTCCCTTGCCCACGGGACGGTTGCTGATGGTGGCGCGGAAGGGGTTGAACCAGGCGTGCAGCTCCATGCCGCGTTTGTGACATTCCGTGATGGCAAAAGCAAGTGGGTCGTAGCCGGGATTGACACCCGGGCCGCTCAGCCAACCGCTCCAGGGCTCCAGCGTGGATTTATACAGGGCATCGCCGTTGGGGCGCACCTGCAGGATGATGGCGTTGAGCCGGAGTTTGTGCGCCCGGGTGATGATGTTGAGCAGTTCCTGTTTCTGCTGTTCGGCAGAAAGTCCGGCCCGCGAGGGCCAGTCCAGATTGAACACCGTGGCCACCCAGGCAGCGCGGAATTCGCGCGGGGGCTCCGGCGCATTTTCATTCACCTGCTGCCAGGCCTGCGCCACAGTGCACAGGGCCAATGTCAGAATGATAAGAGTCAGAAAGCGTCTCACGACCGAAAGCATACTCTGCTTTGTGTCTGCTTGCAAGCCGAAAGCTTGACTTTACCGCCATCTGTGATAACATTCCGCGCATAGTTTCCATCTATCTCTGACACGGTGAATACGCGCGAAATGGTACTCGATTATCTTCGCACCCTGCAGCAGCAGGGTGTCGAGCGCCTGCCTGTCGATGAGGAAGCACGCGCCATCCTCCGCGCCTGGATGCTGGCCGCCCGCAACGGCGGCAGAATGCCTGCCCCGCCCCCGACATCACCGCCCCCCACGCTCCCTACTGCCGAGCCGCAGCCGGAAGAATCCCCCCGCCCCGGTTTTCGGCTGGATGACATCCCGGAGCCGGAGCTGCCCACGGAGGAGCTCCGCCCGGAGGATGATGTACCCTTCTTCCGTCCCGGCGGACAAAATCCCGCCGAAGCATGGGAGGCCATGCAGCGTCTGCTGCCGAACTGGAAACCGCTGCGCAGCCTCGGCACACTGCGCTCCACCCCGGTATTCGGTCAGGGGAGCCTCTCTGCCGATATCATGTTTGTGGGGGATGCGGTGAATTATCATGATGAGAAAGCGGGCAAGCCCTTCCAGGGTGCCGCCGGCGGGAAGCTGGACGGCATGCTCAAGGCCATGGGCCTCACCCGTGAACAGGTCTATATCACCCACCTCGTCAAGTTCCGTCCGGAGCAGCCGCGCCAGACCCTCAACACCCGCCCGCCCACCGAGAAGGAAATCCGATTCTCTGCCCCGGTGCTGGATTTCGAGATTGGACTGGTGCAGCCCCGGGTTATCGTGGCACTCGGGGTGATTGCCGCCCGGGGTATCCTGCAGCGCGGCAATCTTCCGCTGGCGGCCTACCAGCAGGAACACGGCTCTTACAACGGCATTCCCGTGGTGGTGACGCATCATCCCAGCTACCTCCTGCGTACCTCCGACCTTTCGGAACGCCGCCGCCTCTGGGAAGAAATGCTCTATGTCATGGAAACCGCCGGTCTGCCTATCTCTGATAAGCAACGCGGATACTTCCTCCAAAAGAATTGATTATCAATATATTAAATTATCATATAAGTATACTTTAATGATAATATGCTGCATCATTAAAGTATACTTTTATTATGGCTTGACATGTTGAGCATCAAGGGATATAATCCTTTCTGAAAGGAGGAAAGATGACCATTTTCAACGAGACGGAGCTGATTCACCTGTTGCAGGAATACAACCCCTGGTGGGAGCAGCGCCGGTGTACCATCGAGCTGCCGGAGATGCAGCGGCGGGCGTATCACGATGCCCTGAGCATTCTGGATGAGCCCGGGATTCGCCGCTTTGTGGTGCTGAGCGGTGCGCGTCGTGTGGGCAAGACCACGGTGATGCGGCAAATGATTGCCGAATTGCTGAGCCGTGGGGTGAATCCGGATAATATCCTCTATCTCTCTTTCGACAACCCCGTTCTGAAGCTCACGGGCATTAAACCCGTGATAGATGCCTATGACCGTGCCCGTCCGCGGGAGGGGATGCGCTATTTCTTCCTGGATGAGATTCAGTATGCCGAGGACTGGTCGCTGTGGCTGAAGGTACTCTACGACCAGCGACCGGAGCTGCAACTGGTCGCCACCGGTTCTGCCAGCCCCTATATCGAGAAAGGTGCCCGCGACAGCGGCGTGGGACGGTGGAGAGTGCTGCGCATGCCCACACTGAACTTCTATGAATACTGCGAGCTGATGAAGGTGAAACCGGAGCTCCCGACAGAGGTTTCCCCGGAGGAGCTCACGCGGATGACTCCGGCGGAATTGGCCGGGCTGATGCAGCGCTTTGCCGGCATGGCACCGCATTGGAATCGCTATCTGAATATCGGCGGTTTCCCGGAGCTGCTGCATCTGGACAACACATTCCGGGCGCAGAGCATCCTCCGCGAGGACGTGGTGGACAAGGTGCTCAAGCGCGATATCCCCTCCCTGTTCGACGTTCGTAACACCCTGCAGCTGGAAAAAGTATTCCTCTACCTCTGCCTGCACTCCGGCAGCCTCATTAATGCTGCGGCCATGTGCCGCCAGCTGGAGGGTGTCTCGCTGCCTACTCTTTCCCGGTACATGGAGTTCCTGCAGGATGCCAACCTCATCTATATCTGCCATTCCATCGACTATTCCGGTAAAAAGGGCCTTTCCTCTCAGCCGAAAATCTATGTGGCAGACGTGGCGCTCCGCAATGCCACACTCATGCGTAACCCGGAACGTCTCTCGGATGAAGAGCGCGGGCTGATGGCCGAAACGACGGTGTACCGTCATTTCCGCAACGCCTATACTTCGCCCTGCCGTGTGGGCTATCTGCGCCGGGAGCAGCGTGAGGTCGATGTGGCGGTCGATTTCCCCGCCGGTGAACGCCTCCTCTGCGAGGTGAAATACAAGAATGATTCATCCCTCACGGCGGATGATGCCATCATGGCCCAGTGTCGGGAAAAAGCCGCTGCGGCGGCCTTCCTGGCTACCCGCAACATGGAGGATTTCGGGATTTTCTGTCCGGCGGAGGGGGCTTTACCCCTCATCCGTATCCCCGCCGCCGTGCTCTGTTACCTGCTTGGTGCTGTTAATGCTTCATCATACGCAGCTTAAGTTATCATTAAAGTATACTTATATGATGCACCCATTTATCATGTAAGTATACTTTAATGTTGATGTACAGAATTGGTATGCAACACATTAAATAAACATAAAAGTATACTTTAATGTAGCGGCAAATCATCATTAAAGTATACTTTTATGTTTATGCAAGTTCTTGAAAGCAAATGCGGACGGCAACGCATGGCTGCCGTCCGCAGAGAGATGAATGTTCAGAGGGGGATTAAGCCTCGGGCTGCTGTTCTGCCTCGGCGGAGTAGTCGATGGCAGAGAGAGCCTGATAGAGACGCCAGCGGCGCTGGATATCCTGCTCTTCGAGGGAGAGGAGCTTCTCGAAGTTGGCCTTGTTGGTCTTGGCCAGCATCTTGAAGCGGTTTTCGCCACCCTTGCCGTCCACACCGATGAGGGCTTCGCGCACGGACTTCTTGGGAGCGCGGCTCTTGATGGAGAGCGGGTTCTTGCCCTGCTTGATGTTGTCCGGGTTGAAGTTGTAGAGCAGCCAGCGACCGCAGTCGACGGCATCCTTCTGGCGGTCGAGACCCTGAGCCATGTTGATACCGTGGTTGATGCAGTGGCTGTAGGCAATCACCAGAGCGGGGCCGTCGTAGGCCTCAGCCTCAGCCAGGGTCTTGAGGGCGTGCTCATCGTTGGAGCCCATGGCGATGGAGGCCACATAGATGTTGCCGTAGGTCATGGCCATGTAGCCGATGTCCTTCTTCACCTGGTCCTTACCGCGGGTAGCGAACTTGGCCACAGCGGAGCGCGGGGTAGCCTTGGAGCACTGGCCGCCGGTGTTGGAGTACACCTCCGTGTCCATGACCAGCACCTTCACATTGCGACCGGAAGCCAGGATGTGATCCAGACCGCCGTAGCCGATGTCGTAGGCCCAGCCGTCACCGCCGAGAATCCACACGGACTTGCTGACCAGGTGGTTGGCCTGAGCCTTGAGGGCAGCCAGCTCCGGATCATCACCGCAGGCAGCCTTGATGGCAGCCACGGTTTCGCGGGCGGAGACCACCTCTGCCTCGGTCTTCTGCGGGTTGGATTTGAGGGCTTCCACCAGGTCGGCGCCCACTTTATCAGCAGCGGCTTCGAGGAGTTCCATGGCGTATTCCTGCTTCTTGTCCAGAGAGACGCGGAAGCCGAGACCGAACTGAGCGTTGTCCTCGAAGAGGCTGTTGGCCCAGGCGGGACCGCGGCCATCGACATCATGCGTCCAGGGAGTGGTGGGCAGGTTGCCGCCGTAGATGGAGGAGCAACCTGTGGCGTTGGCCACCACGAGACGGTTGCCCAGCAGCTGAGTTAGAGCCTTCACATACGGAGTCTCACCGCAGCCGGCGCAGGCACCGCTGAATTCGAACAGCGGGCGCAGGAGCTGCTGATCCTTCACCTGAGAGGCGTTCAGCTTCGTGCGGTCCACATCCGGCAGCTTCTCGAAGAACTTCCAGTTCTCGGCCTCAGGCTTGAGAGCCTCAGTAGCCGGGGTCATGGTCAGGGAGTTCGTGGGGCAGACGCGGGAGCACAGCGTGCAGCCCGTGCAGTCGGAAGCGGAAACCTGAATGATGAACTTCCTGCCCTGCCAGTTCTTGTGCATCTTGCTGGCATCGGCGCACTTGAAGCTCTCCGGAGCGCCTTCCAGCTCTGCCGGTTCCACCATCTTGGCGCGAATGGCGGCGTGCGGGCACACCACGGTGCACTTGCCGCACTGGATACAGGCCTTGCTGGTTTCCGTCTTCTCCGGCTGCCACACGGGGATTTCGAGGGCGAGGTCGCGCTTCTCGTACTGCGTGGTGCCGCTGGGGAAGGTACCGTCGACAGGCATCTCAGAAACCTTCACGCGGTCGCCCTCGCCGATGACAATCTTGCCGAGTACGTTGCGGACAAAGTCGGGAGCGCCGGGAGCAAGGGCGGCGGGGATTTCATGACCCGTGATGGTGGTGCCCAGGGGCACTTCATGCAGGTTGGCCAGAGAGGCATCCACAGCCTGGATGTTCTTGGCCACCACTTCATCACCCTTCTTGCCATAGGTCTTCTTGATGGCTTCCTTAATGTAGCCGATGGCTTCATCAGAGGGAATCACACCGGAGAGGTGGAAGAAGCAGGTCTGCATAATCATGTTGATGCGACCGCCCATGCCGGTAGCCTTGGCCACCTTGAAGGCATCGATGCAGTAGACCTTGATGTTCTTGTCGATAATCTGCTGCTGCATGCGGGCGGGCAGGCTGTCCCACACCTTATCGACAGGCACGTTCGTGTTGATGAGGAAAGTGGCACCGTTGGCGGCGTTCTTCAGGAAGTCGAAGAGGTTGAGCAGGCTCGGCTGGTGCAGCGCGATGAAGTTGGCGCTGGTGATGAGGTAGGTACTGTGAATCGGCGTGGTACCGAAGCGCAGGTGGGACACCGTGGAGGAGCCGGACTTCTTGGAGTCATACTCGAAGTAGCCCTGCACATACAGGTCCGTGTGCTTGCCGATAATCTTGATGGCATCCTTGTTGGCACCCACGGTACCGTCAGAACCCAGACCGTAGAACATGCAGCGGGTGACGGTGTCGGACTCGGTCGTGAAGTTCGGGTCATAGGCGATGGACTTGCCGGTCACGTCATCCTCAATACCCACGGCGAAGCCGGTCATCGGCTCGTCCTTCTTGAGCTCATCGAATACGCCCTTGACCATGGCGGGGGTGAACTCCTTGGAGCCCAGACCGTAGCGGCCGCCCACCACCTTCGGCATGGCGTAGGGGAGCTTGCCGTCCACCAGAGCGTCTGCCAGAGCCTGCACCACGTCCTGCAGCAGGGGCTCACCCTGGCTGCCCGGCTCCTTGGTGCGGTCGAGCACGGCAATCTTCTTCACCGTCTTGGGCAGAGCGGCAATCATATCCTCTGCCGGGAAGGGGCGGTACAGGCGTACCTTCAGCACGCCGACATCCTCGCCCATGGCCTGCACGGCTTCCAGCGCAGCCTCGGCACCGGAACCCATCATGATGATGACGCGGGTGGCTTCCGGGGAACCGATGTATTCCACCAAATCATAGTAGCGGCCTGTGAGGTCGCCGAACTTCTTCATGGTGGCCTTCACGATACCGGGAACGGCGTTGTAGTACTTGTTCACCGTCTCGCGGCCCTGGAAGTACACGTCCGGGTTCTGGGCGGTGCCGCGAATCACCGGGGCATCCGGGTTCAGGCCGCGGGCGTGGAACTCATCCACCAGCTTCTGGTCGATGAGGGCGCGCAGGGTGTCATCGGTAATGTCGGCAATCTTGCCCACCTCGTGGGAGGTGCGGAAACCGTCAAAGAAGTTCATGAAAGGCACGCGGCTCTCCAGCGTGGCGGCATGAGCAATGGCGGCCATATCCGGGGCTTCCTGTGTGCTGGCGCCGCAGAGCATGGCAAAGCCCGTGGAGCGGGCGGACATCACGTCGCTGTGGTCACCGAAGATGGAAAGACCCTGAGCAGCCAGAGCACGGGCGGCGATGTGGAAGACGCAGGGAGTCAGCTCACCGGCAATCTTGAACATATTCGGAATCATCAGCAGCAGACCCTGCGAGGCCGTGAACGTGGTAGCCAGAGAACCGGTCTGCAGAGCGCCGTGTACGGCACCGGCGGCACCGGCCTCACTTTCCATTTCCACGATGCTGGGGACCGTTCCCCAGAGGTTCTTGCGATCTACGGCGGTCCACGTCTCTGCCGATTCACCCATCGGAGAGGACGGGGTGATGGGGTAGATAGCGGCCACTTCCGAACAACGGTATGCCACGGAGGCTACGGCCTCGTTGGCATCAATGGTGCTGTATGTAGTGTTCATGTGCTATAATAGTGAATGTTGAAAAATCAGGTGACGGGTGGAGACAGTACCCCCTCGACGGAAGCAGTGCTTCACTTGGAGTATACTACACCCCCGGGCGTGTAAAATCAACAGAAAAAGGAGAAAAATCCCGCATTATGTCCGAAAAGTTTCTGTTTTTTTATCAGAAACTATGAGAATAGCAGCGTGAGGAGATAATCTCTTTTATCAAAGGGAGGGGCCGTAGTAATTGCTGCCTGATTGTGACGGCAGTAGACAAATGGCGAGATAAATCAGGGTACACAGCCAGCCCCAGACGCTGCTGATGGTAATGAGAGTCAGCAGGATTTGGTTGGGAGGCGGTTGAATGATATAGCACAGGGGAAGAGTCAGGGTTATCGTTCTTCCGCCTGCACCGGCCAGGTAGAAGGCAGCGGAGAAGCCTACGTCATGCAGGCGACGTATGACAACAGGCCCCAGCAGAAGGACACTTGCCAGGAAATGCAGCAGATCAACCAGCAGAATTTCGTTGTCCGCCGCCCAGGATCCGGGCGGATACCACATCATCATCAGTACATTTTTGATCACCCATAAAATGAACATGACGGGAAAGTAGGTGACGACAAAACGACCTCGACTGCATCTTCCCTTCAGGGAAAACCAACCGGGGGTGACGGGCGGCGGAGGCTGCTCCGGAGAAACCTGATTTTTCATTATAGAGAGTTGGGGTGTTATCCTTTGTTGGCCTTGCCGGAGGCAGCGAGAATACGGAATTGCAGCACCACTGTGCGCGGAGCGGCGTGCTGCAGAAAGTGCTCGCCGCGTTCGCCGGGGTGCGGGATGTATTTTGCCAGAAAGGCACGCAGAGCAGCGTTTTTTTGTTCTTCATCCGACACGAGAGAGACTTCGCCGTGCAGCAACAGGCTTTCATAAGCGGTGGAAAATGCTTCCGGCAGCAAGTGATTCTCTCCGGTAATGACCAGGCATGCGCGGGGGTCTGCAGCCAGACAGTCCAGCTTATATCCCTCCGGTGCACAGTGCAGGTAGATGCTCTCAGCTCCATCCCATACGAAATGGAGTGGTACACCGTAGCCGCCGCCCGGTAAGGCCTGCATACAGAGTACTCCGTATGCTGCTTCCTCCAATAGACGGAGAGCTTTATTCCTATCCAGATGGCGATCTTTTCTGCGAATGTTACCGTTGTCGTAGTGCATGCGCTTGCCGTTTGTTACGAACTGTGTCTCAGTGTGCCATCTCAGGATGTGTTTGTCAATGAAAACCGCCGCTCTGCGGGGATGCAGAGCGGCGGTGGAAAATGCTTTTCCGCAGTTTAACCGTGCGTTACAGCAGGGAGAACGCGATGTTGAGACCGGCCGTCACGATGGAGACCATGCTCATGAGCTTGATAAGGATGTTCAGGGAAGGACCGGAAGTATCCTTGAAGGGGTCACCCACGGTGTCACCCACAACGGAGGCGTCGTGGATGGGCGTGTGCTTGCCGCAGAAAGAGGCATCACCCGTCTCGATATACTTCTTGGCGTTATCCCAGGCACCACCGGAGTTGGCCATGAATACGGCCAGCACGAAGCCGCCGGCAAGACCGCCGGCCAGCAGACCGAACACACCGGGAACACCCATGATGAGCCCCGTAGCCACGGGAACCACCACAGCGATGAGGGAGGGAACAATCATCTCGCGCTGAGCACCCTGAGTGGAGATACCCACGCAGCGGGCGTAGTCGGCCTTCTTGCGGCCCTCGAACACATCCTTGTCGCTGAGCTGGCGACGCACCTCTTCCACCATGCTCTTGGCAGCGCGACCCACAGCGTTCATGGTCAGACCGCAGAACAGGAAGGAAAGCATGGCACCGATGAAGATACCCAGCAGCACCTTCGGGTTCATGAGCGTCACGTCGAAGGCGGTCATGAACTCAGCGATGTTCATCTTGGCTACCTCGGCACTGTTGAGCACGGTGTCACCAAAGAAGCTGGTCTTGAAGGTCTCACCGTAGTTGACGGCGGCAATCTTGAGTTCCTCAATGTAGGAGGCAAGAAGAGCAAGAGCGGTCAGAGCGGCAGAACCGATAGCGAAGCCCTTACCGGTGGCGGCGGTGGTGTTACCCAGAGCATCCAGAGCATCCGTGCGGCTACGCACGTCATCACCCAGAGCACTCATCTCGGCGTTACCGCCGGCGTTGTCAGAGATGGGACCGTAAGCGTCCGTGGCCAGGGTCAGACCCAGCGTGGAAAGCATACCCACGGCAGCGATACCGATGCCGTACAGACCCATGGCCATGTTATCGGCGGAGAAGGTGAACTCACCGGCGGCGCAGAGGTAGGCACCGATGGTACCCAGAACAATGAAGATAACCGGCCAGCAGGTGGAAATCATACCCACACCAATACCGGAGATGATGACAGTTGCCGGGCCGGTGGTGGCGTTCTCGGCAATGAACTTCACAGGCTTGAACTCGAAGGAGGTGTAGTACTCCGTCACCTTACCGATGGCGATACCCACCACGAGACCGATGACGATGGAGCCCCAGATGCCAAGCCAGTTGTTGATACCCAGCACCCAGAGAATCACAGCGGAAAGAATGGCAATCAGCACGCCGGAGAAGTTGATACCCTTGTTGAGGGCAGCCATGAGCTGCGTCTGGTTGGCACCCGGCTTGGTGCGCACCATGAACACGCCCAGAATGGAAAGGATAGCACCCACGGCACCGATAATCATCGGAGCCATGACGAGCTGCAGACCCTGCTCGTATGCCCAGCCGGCACCGGCAGCAGCGGCAGCACCGAGAGCGGCAGTAGCCAGAATGGAACCGGCGTAGGACTCGTACAGGTCGGCACCCATGCCGGCCACGTCACCCACGTTGTCACCCACGTTATCAGCAATCGTAGCGGGGTTGCGGGGATCGTCCTCGTTGAAGTGGTACTCCGTTTTGCCCACGAGGTCAGCACCCACGTCGGCAGCCTTGGTGTAGATACCGCCACCCACACGGGCGAAGAGAGCCTGAAGGGAAGCACCCATACCGAAGGTCAGCATGATGGTGGTGATAGTCACCAGCTTGTTCACGCCTTCACCGGCCACCATCCAATCGCAGTTATCCAGAATAAGATACCAACCGGAAATATCCAACAGACCGAAGCCCACCACCGTCAGACCCAGCACAGCGCCGGAACGGAAAGCAAGCTGCAGACCCTTATTCAGACCATCCTCAGCATCGCGGCAAGCCTGAGCCACGCGGCCGGAGGCATAGGTAGCCGTCTTCATGCCGATGAAACCGGCAAGACCGGAGAAGAAACCGCCCGTCAGGAAAGCAACGGGAACAATTTTGTTCTGAAGGCCGAAGTATGCCATGATGCCGAATGCAACGGCAATGATAATGAAGAAGACGAAAACAACCTTATACTGCTGCTTCAGATAGGCCATGGCGCCTTCGCGCACGTAGCCCGCAATCTCCTTCATGCGATCCGTACCCTCATCCGCTTTCTTCATGTCGAAGAAGAACTTGGCGGCAAAGCCAAGAACCAGCAGAGAGGCAACGGGAACGATCCAGAATAATGTATTGGGGTCCATTGTCTGATTTGGTTTATTTAAGTTGATTTGCTTTTTTGCGACAAAAAAGCGCGTCATTCTACACCTCAAAACCTGTTTTGGCAACCCTAAAGTTTGGATTTGATAAGAATTTTACTGAAAGCACGGCAAAAGTAGAGTATTCTCTAGTTTTGTCAGGCGAATGATCGAATTCCCTTGACTTGAGCAGCAGAGTCCGTTAGGATTAGGGCAGTCAACCAAGCTGTACCAAGAAATATGAAAGCTGTTTTACTGTTTCCCGGACAAGGCGCCCAGAAAGTGGGCATGGGCAAGGATTTGTACGATACATACCCGGAGGCACGCGCCATGATGGAGGCGGCAGATGCCGCGCTGGGCTATTCCCTCACGCAGGTGATGTTTGAGGGGCCTGATGCAGAGCTGACCCGCACCTGCAACTGTCAGCCCGCCCTGTATCTGCACGGTCTGGCTCTCTACAAGATGCTCAGCAGCATGGTGAATATTGAGCCCGTAGCTGCTGCCGGTCTTTCTCTGGGTGAGTTCACGGCGCACGCCGCTGCCGGCACGTTCAGCATGGAGGACGGGCTCAAGCTGGTGCAGAAGCGCGGTGCATTCATGGAAGATGCATGCAACGCAGCCCCCAGCACGATGGCGGCCATGATTGGTGGCAGCGATGAGGCTGTGGCCGCTCTGGCCGCTGAGTGCGATATCGATGTGGCCAACTACAACTGCCCCGGTCAGACCGTGGTGTCCGGCTCTGTGGAGGGTGTGGACAAGGCTGTGGCGGGCGCGAAAGCCGCCGGGTTCAAGATTGCCAAGAAGCTCAACGTGGCCGGTGCCTACCACAGCCGCTTCATGAAGAGCGCTCAGGAGGCTCTGCGACCGGAGCTGGAGGCCACCCCCATGCAGACTCCCGCTGTTCCCGTGTACTGTAACTACGAGGCTCGTCCCGTGACCGGGCCGGACGATGTGCGCGCCATGCTGGGCGAGCAGGTCTGCGGCTCCGTGCGCTGGGCTGCCTGCATGAAAGACCTCACGGACAAGGGTGAGCGCCTCTTCATCGAGATGGGACCCGGCAAGACGCTGGCCGGCATGATGGCCCGCATCTGCAAGGAAGCCACCGTCATCTCCATCGAGGATGTGGCCACGCTTCAAGCTGCCGTGGAGACCCTCAAGGGCATGCAGGGTTGAGCCTGAACTGCTTTTCGGCCGGTTAGTCGTTTGACTAACCGGCTTTTTTTGTATGCAGCGCCGCATTTGCTTGACGAATGGCAGGGGATGTGATTCATTAGAGGCACGACTATGAATAAAAAGATTTTGGAAGTAAAGAAGCCGCTTTCCTGGGTAGTACCGGGTGTGTTAATGGCGCTGGTGGCAGCCGGCGTAGTGGTGGTAACCAACTGCTCCAATGAGAAGGTGGACGGCGGTTATGCCGCCTATGTTTATACCAACCCGATTGTGGGGGTAAAGGAGTTCAAGGGCATCATCAAGGGTCCGGGCGGCACGGGCTATGTGTGGCGACAGAAATCCATCAAAATCTGCGTGACACCCTACACCATGACGGAGGATTTCGATGACATCCGTGCGGCAGACCAGCTCAAGATGACGGCGCAGGCCTATCTGGTATACCGCATCGACAGCAATAAGATTCGCGAGTTCGTGGAGCAGTATGGCGCTATTGCCGATGTGCCCAATCAGCCGGATGAAATTGCACAGGATGCCTACGAATCGTTCATCCGACAGCCGTTCCGCACGGCGGTTCGCACGGCCATCGCCCGCTTCCGTGGTCTGGATGCCCCGGCTCGCATCCCGGAAATCACCCTCATGGTGGAAGAAAGCCTGCGCAAACAGCTGGAAGGTTCTCCCTTCATCGTGGAGTCCGTCACCATCGGCTCCACCATGCCCCCGGAATCCGTGACCGCCGGTATCACCCGCAAGGTGGAGGCCTCCCAGGAATATGAGCGCCAGGCCATCATGTTGGAGATTGCCAAGCGCGCTGAGGAAATCGCCGATGCCGAGGGTCGCGCCAAGGCCAACAAGATGAACCAGGAAGCACAGGGTGAGCTGTTGCGTGCCAAGGCAGAGGCTGATGCGAAGCTCTACGCCAAGCAACAGGAAGCCGCCGCCCTGCTCGCCACGAAACAGGCAGAGGCCGAGGGCATGATTCTGGAGGCCAAGGGTAAAAAGGCTCTGGATGAAGCCATCGGTGAGAACATCATCCGCATGGAAACCATCCGCAACATGGATAAGATTCGCTTCCCGCACATCCTGGTGGGTAGCGAAGCCGTCTCCCCGCTCTTCGATGCGATTCGCCGCATCGTCCCACCGGCTGCCACTCCGGCACCGCAGCCCCCTGCGCCACAACCTGCTGCTCCCGCACCGCAGCCCGCCCCTGCTGAACCGCAGATGTAACCATGATGAATCCTCCGCCTGTCATCACCGTGCCGGACTATGCGCTCGCCGTAGTAGAGCGCCTGGAGAGCCGTGGGTATGAGGCCTACGTGGTGGGTGGCTGTGTGCGTGACTCTCTGCTGGGACGGCAGCCGAACGACTGGGATGTCTGCACGAACGCACTGCCGGAGGACGTGTTGCGGGTGTTCCGGCGCTTCCATGTCATCAAGACCGGCCTGCAGCACGGCACTGTCACCGTCATGTCCGACAAGCAGCCGGTGGAGGTAACCACTTTCCGCATCGATGGTAATTACAGCGACAACCGCCACCCGGATGCCGTCAGCTTCGTCTCCCATGTGGAGGAGGACTTGGCGCGGCGCGATTTCACCATCAACGCCATGGCCTACAGTCCCACTCGCGGGCTGGTAGATGCCTTCGGCGGGCAGGAGGATCTGGCAGCCGGGCTTATCCGCTGTGTGGGCGAGCCGGATGCCAGGTTCAACGAGGACGGACTGCGTATCATGCGGGCACTACGTTTTGCCGCGCGTTTCGGTTTTGCCATTGAGCGAGAGACGGCAGCCTCTGTGCGCCGCAATCGCCACCTGCTGGAGAATGTGAGCGCGGAACGCATCTTCAAGGAGCTGAAAGGAATTCTCATCGGTGCCGGAGTGACGGACATGCTGTTAGCCTTCCCGGAGGTCTTCAGCTGCATCATCCCGGAGCTGGCTCCCTCCATCGGCTTTGACCAACACACTCCCTACCATTGCCACGATGTGTGGACGCACAGCGCGTATGCCGTGGCAGCCGCCCCGGCGGATGAGATACTGCGGCTCACTATGCTGCTGCATGATGTAGGGAAACCCTCCTGCTTCTCCATGGGTGAGGACGGTCGCGGCCACTTCTACGGTCATCCTGCCGCCGGTGAAAAACTCACCAAAACCATCCTGCAACGCCTCAAAAGCGACAACGCCACCCTCTCCACCGTCTGCACCCTGGTGCGGGTGCATGATATGACCATGCCTACCACCGTGCCGGGTATGCGTCGGCTGGTCGGCAAGCTGGGGGTGGAAAATGTCCGGCGGTTGCTGGATGTGCAGCGGGCGGACCACGCCGCCCACTCAGACTACGACCACGCCTCCGGCACCGCCCTCATTCGCGATGCCGCAGAGCTGCTGGAGGATGTGCTGGAGATGGCCCCGGCCTTCACCGTAAAAGACCTCGCCATCAACGGCAACACCCTCATGCAGCTGGGCATGAGCCCCGGCCCCGCCATGCGGCAGATGCTGGAGACCCTGCTGGCAGCTGTACAGGAGGGCGAGCTGGAGAATTCGGCAGACGCGCTGACAGAAAGAACAAAGGAATTGATGGCTGCTGTCAATTAACGTGATTTCCGGCAGCAGCTTCTGCATATACCCGATTCAATACTTGCATCTTGGCATCCCAGGTGAAATCTTTGCTGCGTTCATAAGCACCGTGGGCAAGCCGGAGACGTAAATCCTCATCCTCTGCCAATCGGTCCAATGCCTTAGCCAGTTGGGCCGATATTTCAGCCTGAGACTGTATGGGAATTTTAATGCCGCAAGTTTCATCAATAACGGATGCAAAACCACAATGATCCAGAGCCACTATGGGTAAACCTCCCTGAAGTGCTTCCAGACAAATGCTGGTTGTACCTCCCTCGTGAATGCTGGTGATACACATCACATGGCAGCTCGACATCACGGAGGCAACCTTGCAGTGCGGAATAAAGCCGTGATACCTTACGCAGTGTTCTAGATTTAACTCTTTCGTGAGTTTTTTCCATTCTGTTTCCTTAACTCCACCCCCCATGACTTCTACCTGAACTGAATACCTGCATTGGGGTAAAGCTCTCAGGAGAATTGGCAGAGCCTTCAGAGCAACAAGAGTGCCGGCCCAGCATATTCTGAGTGGAGTCCCATATGTGTGTGGTGCAATTTGAGGGATTTGCGAAGACCCATAGGTTCCCACCTCTCGTACGATGAGAGGAGTTCTTTTCCATAGATTTTTCACCACATTTGCCCCATCGGGATCAGAAACAATAATGGTATGGGCTTCCTTGGAAACCCGTTGGGCTGCTTCGCTGTACCGCTTCTGATAAGAGTTGACTAGATTCCGGAGAGCAAAATAAATATAATCCCTCATTCCCAAACCTGGCAACAATTGCCACTCCGTATTTTTGAATCCTCCCAGTGGTCCCCAAATAAAGGGTTTACCTAATTTCCACAGATACCCCGGTTCGCGATATCCCGCCATATTGACCTGATGGACAATATCGAAATTTTCGCGTTTATCCAGTTCCTTTGCTAACTGATATGCCTTTTTATGCCAAGCACGATAGAACCAGTAGTAGCTGGGAGGCCATATCTTGCGAAGCCGTTCATGATGACTTCTGGGAACAAAATGAAATGTGATGTTACGAACGGCTTCCGGGTTTTCTCTTGAAAATCTTTCAAGACTTTCCTTGAACTCGCCTTCTTCTACAATAGCGTGAACATCGTGATGCTTGGAGATATTGTAGGCAAAATTCCAACCCATTCCCGGTTCTGATCCCCGTGATGGATCACATGCATAACAGCCCAAGAGAACTTTAAGTCTTTTGTGAGATTGTTTTTCCATATTATCCACTCCTTTTTTCTTTTTCAAGTGAACAAACCCGTGCAGTTTTATATCATGCATCTATGTTTGTTGTCAAACTGAAATATAAAATTGAACTTTCGCTGCTCGATTATGTCTAACACGACATGTCATCATCACCCCGTTCCCGACTCACCACTTTATTACTTTCCCTGCTCATCTTCTGCGGCTTTGGCGGTGTGCACCGCATCTACGCCGGAAAGGTCATCACCGGTGTCATCCAATTCCTGACCTTTGGCGGATTCATCATCTGGCAGGTCATTGATATCATCCGTATCCTTTGCGGCTGCTTTGATGACAAAGAAGGGCGCACCATCTGAGGATTGAACTTTTCCTCATGGCCATTGAGGAACAAAACTGCAACTGCCCGGCCTGTGAACAGATGCTGACGCCGGAGGCGGAGCATTGCCCGGTATGCGGGCTGCGTTTCTGCCCCCGGCGGCGCAATCCCTGGACCTGGTATTGCCGCAGCTGGCAGCTGTGGCGCAGCACCGCCGGGCGAGCCACCCCGCAGGAATTCTACGCTTTTTTCCTGCCCAGTCTGGCATTGCTGGCATGGTGGTGGGCGGAGGTGTGCCGCCTGACACAACCGGGGGCTGATTTCCTCTGTAGTCTGTTGGTAATAGCACTCAGCATCTACCACCTGCTGGCCATCGTGCCGTTCTGCTCGCTTCTCACCCGCCGCCTGCACGATCGAGACGGCTCCTGGAGCGACCTGCCGGAGGAAATTCGGATGGCGATGGATGACCATGTGAATTCCCGTGTCTGGTGCGCCTTTGACCATCTGGAGCCGATGGTCTGGCTCTGGATGGCGGTTCATGTACTGCTGCGGGAGATATTCTGCGACACCATCCCCGGCCCGAACCGTTACGGCCCCTCCATCCGCTATCCGCGGTACAACAACCACCTGCGCTGATTTGTTTCACCGACGGTGCAATCCGCTCGACATCGCTTCCCGGTGATGCTATAATCCGCACAGGATGACGTACGACAGGATTCTTTCTCTGATAAGCTCGTATCACCATATAGGTGTCATATCTCATTTCCGGCCGGATGGCGATGCCATCGGTTCCACGCTGGCGCTCGGTCTGGCGCTGCAGGGCATGGGGAAGGCCGTGACAATGTGGAATGAGGATGAAGTGCCGGCCCGCTATGCCTTTCTGGAGGGAGCGGAGATGATTCGACCGCTGCCTGAGGCGGTTCCGGCAGAGTTAGAGCTACTCATCTGTGTGGATACCGGGGATTGGAAACGCCTCGGCGACCGCGCCGTGGAGTTATTTGACGGCTTCCCCCGCATTATCAATATCGACCACCATGCCTCCAACCGCTGCTACGGGCATGAAAACCTGGTAGAAGGTGGCGCTGCTGCCTGCGGATTTGTGCTGTACAAGATACTGCGGACGGCGGGTTGTGACATCACGCCGGCCATTGCCTCCGCGCTCTATGCCGCCATCAGTACGGATACCGGCTCTTTCCAGTATTCCTCCACCACCCCGGAGGTGATGCAGGCTGCGGGTGAGTTGCTGGCTGCCGGGGTGGATGTGGGCGATATCAACCGCCGAATCTACCAGGAAATCCCCCTCTCCACCCTCATGGTGAATCGCGAGGTGCTCAATCACATGGTGGTGGAATGCGGCGGGCAACTCTCGCACTACACCATGCCGGCAGGACGTAAGGCGCAGCTGGGCATCAGCTTGGAGGACACCAAAGATTTGGTGGATATCATCCGCACTGTGCAGGGTGTACGCGTTTCCATCATTTTCGAAGACCTGGAGGACGGGCGCATCCGCATGTCGCTGCGCTCCAAAGACCCGCAGATAAATGTGTCCGATATCGCGGCACGCTTCGGCGGCGGCGGTCATGCCATGGCGGCGGGTATCCGTATGAAAGGCGAGATGGAGGACGTGCGCGCCCGCGTGCTGGAGGCCATACGCGAACAACTGAACAAAGCAGAATGAGTATGCCTGACGACCAACCCAGCGGGGTGTTGCTTGTGGACAAAGACCCCGGATTCACCTCTCACAACGCCGTAGCCCTGTGCCGCCGCATTCTGCAAACCAAGAAAGTAGGGCACTGCGGTACACTTGACCCCATGGCCACCGGCATGCTGATAGTTGTCATCGGCAAGGCCACCAAAATGCAGGACATGCTCATGGGCGAGGATAAGGTGTACACCGCCACCATGAAGCTGGGTATCGAAACCAACAGCCAGGATGCCGATGGCGAGGTGGTGGCGGAGAAATCCACAAGCGGTATCACGGAAGCCGATATTCGCGCTGCCTTTGAGCATTTCAACGGAGAGTTTGACCAGGTACCGCCCATGTACTCCGCTGTGAAAATCAACGGCGTTCCCTGTTACAAGCTGGCACGCAAGGGAAAGGAAGTGGAGCGCAAGGCGCGGCATGTTCGCGTGCTCCGTTATGAGATTACGCGTCTTGATTTGGCGGCGGCAGAGGTGGATTTTACCGTCCATTGCTCCAAGGGATTCTATGTGCGGACCTACGCGCATGACATCGGGCAGCGGCTGGGCTGCGGGGCACATTTGACGGCACTGCGCCGTATCCGCTCCGGCATGTTTGATATCTCTCAGGCCGTGGACGTTCCCACACTGAAAGCCGCCGGGCGGGAAGAGCTGCTGGCCCGGCTCCTCTCCCCCGAACAGGTACTTGCCGCCCGCTCCTCATCCATACAGCCCCATTCCGGCACATGAATATCCTCTCCTCCCTTGATGAATTGCGTACCCTGCATCAGCCGGTGCATTGGGCCATGGGCTTTTTCGACGGTGTGCATCGCGGCCACCGCCGCGTGATAGAATCCGCCACCACTCCCGGGGCGCTGCGCGGCGTATTCACCTTTGCAGAGCACCCGCTCGCGCTGCTGTGGCCGGAAATTCAGCCGAAGCTGCTGACTCCGGAGGCGGAGCAGAAAGCAGAATTGATGCAGGAACTGGGAGTGGATGTTTTACTGCGTCTGCCCTTTACCCGTCGTATTGCCGCCCTAGGCCCGGCAGAGTTTCTGGATGGACTGCATGCCCTTTGTCCCATAGCCGGCATATCCGTCGGCAACAACTGGCGGTTTGGCCGCGATGGTGCCGGCGATACCGATTTTGTGCAGGAATATGCTGCCCGGCACGGCATTCGTGCCTGTGTCCAGCCCCTGCTGGAGCAGGACGGGGAGACCGTTTGCTCCAGCCGTATCCGCTCTGCTCTGGCCGCCGGACGGCTGGCAGAGTGTGAGGAAATGCTGGGGCGGCCGTTCTGCATCTGCGGCATTGTGGAGCACGGTCAGCATCTCGCGCGTCAGTTAGGCTTCCCTACCGCGAACATCACCCTGCCTGCGAACGCAGCCTTGCCTCCTTTCGGCGTGTATGCCGTCACCTGTCACATTGGTGGCAAAACCCTTCGCGGCATGGCCAACATCGGCCTGCGTCCCACCATTGATGAAACGGAGAAACCCATCCGTCTGGAAACCCATTTTGCTGATTGGAGCGGTGATTTGTACGGCAAGCGGTTGAAGATATCGCTCACCCGCTTCATCCGCCCGGAACTGCGTTTCGACGGTATCGAATCCCTGCGGCAACAGATTGCGCTCGACCTGACGCAGCTCTGACTCCTGCGCTCCTGAAACTGTTTTGTCAGGATTTCTTATGCGGACTCGTAATCAGAGTTCCGCATTCCGCATGTCGCCGGTTTCGGTGAAAGCGGTGTGGAAAGCGAAGGCTTTGGAGAGGTTGTGTGGGGTGTGCCCCTTAGGAGTGAGTGCCACATAGCGCCGCAGCAGGTCGCGATAGTCCGGGTGGGCACAGTTCTCAATGACCTCCACCGCGCGCTCACGGGGTGATTTGCCGCGCAAATCCGCCACGCCCTGCTCGGTGATGATGATGTCCACATCGTGCTCCGTATGGTCGGTGTGGGAGACCATGGGCACAATGGCGGAAATGGCACCGCCCTTGGCCACAGAGGGGCAGGAGAAGATGGTGTAGGCGGCGGCGCGGGCAAAGTCGCCGCTGCCGCCGATGCCGTTCATCACGCGGTTGCCGAAGAAGTGCGTGGAGTTCACGTTGCCGAAGATATCCGCCTCGATGGCCGTGTTCATGCAGATGAGGCCCACGCGGCGGGCAAAGGCGGGGTCGTTGGAGATTTCCTGCGGTCGCAGAATGATTTTGTTGCGGAAGAAGTCGAAGTTGTCGTAGAGGTATTGCAGCTTCTCGTCGGAGATATGGAGACAGGCGCTGGAGGCAAAGATACAGCGCCCCTCAATCATCAAATCCATCACCGTATCCTGCAGCACCTCGGTATACATCTGGAAGGCGGGGATGATGGTTGATTTACCCACGGATGCCAGCACGGCGTTGGCCACATTGCCCACACCGCTCTGCAACGGCAGGAATTGCGGGGGGATGCGCCCCTCGCGGTATTCTTTCTCCAGGAAGCGCACCATGTTGTCGCCAATCTGCTCCGTCACGCCGGAGACGGCCTTGAACGCGGAGATGTGGCTGGGCTCGTGCGTGTGGATGACGCCTACAATCTTGGCGGGGTCTACCTTCAGCGTGCGGGTGCCCACGCGGTCGCTCAGGTGGTTGAGCGGGATGTAGACACGGTGAGGCGGGTCGGCCGGCATATAGATGTCATGCAGGCAGCGCAGTTTTTCCGGATCGTGGAAACTGTTGAGCTCCAGGATGATGCGGTCGGCCATCAGGCAGAAGGTGGGGGTGTTGCCCTCGCTGGTGGTCAGGGTCAGCTCACCGTTGTCCGTCACCTCGCACACCTCGACAATGGCTGTTGTGACGCGTGGCAGATGCCCGTAGCGCATGGCCTGCGCCATCATGGACACATGGGTCTCCACGTACTGGATATCGCAGTTGTTGATACCGTTGCGGGTTTCCGGGCTGCTCTGGTAGGGCATGATGCGGGAAAGAGCCTCTGCCTCTGCCAGTACGCCGTCCACCAGAGTACTGGTGGTCGCGCCGGTCATGAGCGTTATCTTCCACGGCCTCCCGGCGGCGTGCTCTGCCTTGGCATGCTGCGCCATCGCCGTTGGCATCACCTTCGGTGAACCCGCATTGGAAAATCCGCTGAATCCCACAACCTCGCCATCGCGTACCATGGCGGCTGCCTGTTCCGGTGTCAGGACGTTGTATCGCATCGCCCCACAGTCTATCACAAAGTTAGAGCCTAGTCTAGAATAAAAATTTCCCCGGCAGGCTCAAATGAGCGTGCCGGGGAGAAAAACTCGGAAAAGAGGTGAGTTGATTAAGCCTTGGCTTCCTCTTCTTCCTTCCTTTCAGGCATCTTGCCGGTGGAGAAATACTGCTCGATTTCCTCGAGGGTACGGCCCTTGGTTTCCGGCATGAAGAAGGCGGCGGTGATGAAGTAAATCACGGTGAAGCCGGCCAGAGTGAAGAAGACGGAGGAGTAACCCAGCGCACCGACCCAGGGCAGGAAGACACCTGCGATGGTGGTGGACACGCCCTGGTTGATGAGCAGGGCAATGGCCATGCCGTTGGCGCGGATGCGGGTGGGCATCAGCTCAGAGAGAGCCAGCCAGACGCACACGCCGGGACCGGCAGCGTAGAAGGAGATGAACACGATGAAGAAGCCGGTGACCAGCCAACCGGTGACGGGGGTGGGCTTCATGCCGATTTCGGCACGGGTGATGGTGATTTCCTTCACAGCGCCCTCAGGCAGCGGGGTGCTCCAGAAGCAAATCTTATCCAGGAAAGTGGGAGCCAGAGCGGTGTCCTTCTTCACATCGATGGCAGAGCCCTCGGTGGTGTCGGCGCGGAGCTCGGCCACGTCCTGCTTGCTGTCCAGACCCTGCTTGTAGGTGACGATGAGCTGCATGCCGGGGGCAACGGATTCGCCCTGCATGAATTCGGGGTGGGCGGTGGCTACCTCGGGCTTGGCGACGGCCTGCTTCACGGCGTCAACCACGGAGATGTTGAGGCTGTTGTCGGAGAGGGTAGCGGCCACTTCCTTCGTGACATCCACGCGGTTGCTCTCCACGTTGTAGAACATGGCACCCACGCCGCAAAGACCGGCGATGATACCCAGCGTGCCCATCTTGAGTAGGAAGGTGCGACCCTTCTTGTCCACCAGAGAGACGGCCACGATGGTCATAATCATGTTGACAATCTTGATGGAGAAGTCAGCCCAGTTGGCCTGAGAGCCTTCCAGACCGGCCTGCTGGAACACCTTCACGGAGTAGTTCAGCACGGAGTTGATGCCGGTTGCCTGTGTGCAGGCCAGCACCACTACGGCCAGAACGAAGGGAATCACATACTTGCGCTGCAGGAGGGAGTCGCCCTTGGAGGCTTCCTTCATGGCTTCTTTCTGAGCCTTCTCAGCCTCGTCGGCAGCAATCATTTCATCGAGAATCTCCTTGGCGGCAACGTCACCGTTGTTGGAGGCGAGGGAGAGCAGAGCCTCTTCCTTGCGACCGCGATAGTACAGCCAGCGCGGGGATTCCTTCAGCTTGCAGGCACCAATCATGAGGATGATGCCGGGGATGGCGGAGCACCAGAAAATCGTCTGCCAGGCCATGACCTTGCTCTCGGCGGTCACCGTCACGTCCGTGGCGGCGCCCACGAGCATGGTCACCACCAGACCGATGACGGCGGCGAATACCAGACCCACGGTGAGCAGCAGCTGGAACATGCCGGTGCCCTTACCGCGGGAGTTGGCATCCAGACATTCGGCCAGATACATGGGAACAACCACGCCCACCAGACCGGCGGAAGCGCCCTGGAGGATACGGCCGCCCATGAGCATTCCGAACATGCCGCTGGAGAAGCAGATAATCGGAATGCTCAGCGTGAACAGGAAAGCGGAGATGATGATGACCTTCTTGCGGCCCAGCCATTCGGCCAGCATGCCGGCAAAGAGGGAGGAGAGCACCGAGCCGAACAGCACGGCGGCCACCACGATGGAAATCTCCTGAGGGGTGTAACTGGAGGTTGCCTCAATATAGGGCACGGCGGCGGCAATCACACCTACGTCGATGCCGTAGAGAAGACCGCCCAGACCTGCCATCACCATCAGGTAGGTGGCGTAGCGTTTCACTGAAGCGGGAAGTTCAGCTTTAATAGTATCGGTACTCATAACGCGCCTATTATATCAGCTACTTCCTGCTTGGCAATCCTAAATTTCCGTTAGGAGCTGCTTTTGGCGCTGCTGTGGGAAGACCGGCTGTGTCAGCGGGTGCGCTTCCATGGACCGTCACCCACGGAGACAACTTCTACGCGCACGCGTTCCAGCCCCTTTCGCTCAAAACCCAGAAACCGTGCCACGCGTGTGCTCACGTCGATGAGACGCCCGTCGATATACGGTCCGCGGTCGGCCACGCGCACATAGCAGCTGCGCCCGTTGCTCAGGTTGGTCACGCGGCAGACGCAGGGCAGGGGCAGTGTCTTATGCGCGGCATAGAACTGGTGACGATACAGCCGCTGGCCGATGGCTCCCGGGTCGCCGTCAGCCTCATAGAATGAGGCGATGCCGTCCTCTTTGTAATGGAGGGCATCCTCCACGCTGAGCGGGTAATAGCGCACACCCTTGAGGGTGTAGGGTGCTTTCTTATAGCCCTTGTATACCGGGAATTTCTGGGTGTAGCGTTGCTGCTGGCAGGCGGTGAATGCCAGAATACCGGCGGCGAGGAGAGCGCTGCGGGAGAGTGATTTTATCATGCTTTTCTCATTATAAAACAGAACAAGCGTCCTGTCGATATCAAAAAGCGGGGCAAATTTGTCTTGCCTTTCAGGCGAAATAGGGTATGCTAGGGGCAGCGGGGCAGATTATACCATTCCCCCGTAACGTACACTTATGGCCAGCGACAATCTTCAGGAACTCGAGCAGAACTACATGTGTGACCCGGATGCGGACGGCGGTTTCGTCTTCACCACGGTCGAGGCGGCAATCAACTGGGTGCAGAAGAGCTCCCTGTGGCCCATGCCGATGGGTACTTCCTGCTGCGCTATTGAATACATGGCTACGGCCTGTTCCCGTTTCGATATTTCCCGCTTCGGTGCGGAGGTGAACCGCTATGCCCCCCGCCAGGCCGACTTCATGTTCATCTGCGGCACTATCACCTACAAGATGGCCATGCTGGTGCGCCGTATCTGGGAGCAGATGCCTGAGCCTAAGTGGTGCATCGCCTGCGGTGCCTGTGCCTGTTCCGGCGGCATGTTCCGCAGCTACTCCGTGTTGCAGGGGGTGGATAAGATTGTGCCGGTGGATGTGTACATTTCCGGCTGTCCTCCCCGTCCGGAGGCTCTGTTGCAGGGTCTCATGACGCTGCAGGACAAGATTTCCGCCACAGAGCATCCGCTCAAGGGCTTCTTCAAGCAGCATGATGCCCGCCGCCCCCAGAATGTTGATACCATCCCCCTGGAATCCATGAACACGGAGGCCTGATAACCCCAGCTGATAACCTTTTTCTACTCACCAATATGCCTGCCCCCACGCTTTCCGAACGCCAGAATGCCGCAGCTGATACCATTTGCGCCCGTTTCCCTCAGGTCGGCCGCAAGGAGTTCCGCGGTGATGTCACCCTGACCGTTCAGCCCGATGATTTGCTGGCCGTGATGCGTTACGCCCGCGAAGCCTGCGGTTTTGACATGCTGCTGTGTGTCTCCTCCGTGGATAATCTGGGCTGCGAGCCCCGTTTTGAGACCAATTACACCATCACCCAGGCGGAGACCGGTGCAAACCTGCTGGTGCGCTGCCCGGTGAGCGAGGCGGAGAATGCCGTGCCCAGCCTGGTGTCCGTGTGGCGCGCAGCCAACTGGCTGGAGCGCGAGCAATACGACCTCATGGGTATCGAGTTCACGGGTCATCCCGACCTGCGCCGTATCATGATGTGGGAGGGCTATCCCTACCACCCGCTGCGCAAGGATTTCCCGGTGGCCGGCAAGGATTTTGAGCAGGCCGGACTGGCATTCACGCAGAAAGCCCCCACCGCCGGCGGTCCTTTCATCACCCGTCCCGGTGTGCAGACGGCGGCTGGCCGCGAGCCCCGCGCTCAGGGCTGATACCTGCCCGGAAGATAATTCTTTCTGACCGATGCGCGCCTGACCCGGCGCGCATTTGTGTATAAAAGCTCAACAGACAAACAGATATGGCTCAGTTAACCCCTGATCAGGATCCCGTCATCCGCGCACAGGCGTGGGTGGGTGATGCCGTGCTGGCTCTCTATGTGCGCGAGTGGATTCTCTCTTTCAATGGCGGCGCTATCGACGGTTCACTCTTTGTGGAGTTTACCAGCAACAACTTCCTGCGGCTCACGGGCAATGCCACCGGTGTGGAGGCGCAAATCGGTCGCGTGTTCAAACAGGGTGGCCTGCAGGCGGCCTATACCTGGATTGATGAGAATCTGCGCGAGCGTATGGAGCAGCGCCTGCATATCCTCCGCTCCCGCCACCCTCATCACCGCCATTGATCCGGGGAAAGGGCGCTACTTCTTGAGCAGCTCTACGGCCATCTTGTAGCATAGCGGGTAGTCCAGCTTGCCGTTGGTCAGCTCCGGGATGGAAGCGACGGGCAGGATGCGATCCGGGCACCAGAGGGCGGGGTAGCCTTCGTTCATGATGCCGTAGCGGATGGTGATGAGGTCGTGAGGGTGCGAGATTTTGTGTACCGTGGACAGCAGGATGAGCTTTTCTCCCTTGGCAGAGTCCGGTACGCCAACCACAGCAATGCGTCGAGTGGGTTCACCGGGAGCGGAGGGTTTGATTTTGAGGACGCGCGAGAGTACTTGTTCCACATGCTCGTGGGATATCATTTCGCCGCCGATTTTGGAGAATCGGGTGCGGCGACCCAGAATGGTCAGCATGCCGTCGGCATCCAGTTTGCCGATATCGCCGGTGCAGAACCACGCACCATGAGTGCGCTCGCGGGTGGCATCCTCATCATCCAGATAGTTTTTCAGGATGGATGGACCTTTGAGCCAAATCATGCCGGGTATGCCCAAGGGTTGAATCCTGTCTTCGCGTGAAGCATCCGTGATGCGCACGGCAACGCCGGGCAGAGGGACACCCACCGTACCGCTTCGGGCGGAGGGAATGGCGCTCTCGCCTTCCAGTGGGGTGGGTGCAGGTAGGTTGACGGAGACAACGGGGGAGGCTTCGGTAAGTCCATACCCCTCCAGCAGGTTGAGCTTGAATCGCTGCCGTGCTTCGGCAGCCAGTTCCGGGGAGAGACGCTCCGCTCCGGTGATGAAATAATCCAGCGACTCGAAAGTTTCCGGGGTGGCCAGATGGAACATGTGGCGCACCAGGGTGGGGGTGGCCACGGTGAGGCGTACCTTGTACTTGCGGATGAGTTCGCAGAGGCGGCGGGCCGCCAGAGGGCTGGGATAGGTGACCATGTCGTAGCCGTAGACCAGGGGCATGAGCATGCCGATAGTCAGCCCGAAAGAATGGAAGATGGGCAGGGAGGAAAGAAAACGGTCACCGATGGTGAGGTCGATGCGGCTCTGCGACATCACGAGATTGGCCACCAACATGCGGTGGGTGAGGGGGACACCCTTGACGCTGCCGGAGGAGCCGCTGGTGAAGAGAAGCGCAGCCTCTGCATCCGGGGGCGGGGTGTCCGGCAGATGGAGTCGTCCGGCAATCTGCTCCGGCGTGAGGAGGCGCAGCAGCATGCGCCACAGGCTCAGGCGGCTGCCGCTCATATCGGCCAGCTCCTGCTCGATGAAGATGAGGTCGCGGGTGGGCGGCCAGGAGAAACCCTGCAACTTGGTGACAAAACGCTCCTCTGTGATGAAGCGGGAGATACCCGCTTTCTTCACCACTTCCCGGAATACCGGAGCCGGCGCGTTGAAATTGACATTGACCGGGGAGATGCCGGCCAGAATACAGGCCACGTTCGCGATGGTGGCCAGCTTGCCGGGTGGCAGGATGATGCCCAGACGCCGGTGGGATGTATGACGCTTCAGCAGCCGGGAGAGACGGAAAGCATACACCAGTAAATCATGGTGTGTCAGCTCCGAATCATCAATGCCGTCGATGATGCAGGCTTCCGGGTGGGTTTTCAGGGCGCTGATGAGCAGGTGCGGCAGAGAGGCGGTCTTGATGACGCTGTGGTGGTTCAGCAAATCTGCGGAGGCCTCCAACCAGGAGCTCAGCACGCGGGAGCTCTGCGCGGGGCCGGGCTTGACCGGCGGCAGAATGCGCAGGTGGGTTGAATCGCAAGGGGTGGTGGTACAGATAGTCTCATCCGGGCTGTCGTTGAACATGCCGCAGAAAACGGGAAGCACCGGAATCGGGGAGTTATCAAAGAAGGTCAGCAGCTCTGCCGGATAGTCACATAGTGTGCCCCGCAGCTGCGCCGGTCGCCCCGGCAGGAGGACGATGTAGCGCCGCTCCGCTGCGAAAGCGCGCAGGCGCTCCACGACCTGAGCCTGCGTCTGGCGGCGGGTGGAAAACATCAGACCGGAAGCACGCGTCTTCTGCAGGTGCTCCATGATGGCCGACTCCGGCGGCAGTTCATTCTGCACAATCCAGGCGACTCTCCCCGCCCCGCCCAGAGCCTTCTCCAGCTCTTGCATGATGGATGCATTAACGCGGTTCGGCAGCACCAGAACCGACTGTTCCGGGATATTGCCGACTCCGTCCGTCACCATATCATTCATGTCCATCACGCAGATATTATTATCATGCGTCGGCTGCGGTGTCAAGCACGCGGCACATGCAGCCGCTCGATGTACTTGGCAATCATGTCCACCTCAATGTCCGTGATGCTGCCGGGAGCATAGGTGTGCATGATGGTACGCTGCCAGGTGTGAGGCGTAATCCAGAATTCCAGCACATCCTCTTCCGGGATGGAAGCAATGGTGAGCGATACGCCATCGATGGCGATGCTGCCTTTGTCAATGGTGTAACGCATGTAATCTTTCGGGATGCGGATGCGCACCATGTGGTCCTGCCCCACGGGGGTGATGGAGACAACCTCGCCAACGGTGTCCACGTGTCCCATGACGAAATGACCGCCGAAACGCCCGCCGCCGCCCATGGCTCGCTCCAGGTTGCAGAGCGAGCCTGCTTTCAGCTGCCCGAGTGAGGTGACGCGCATGGTCTGGGTGAGCAGGTCGAACTCCACGCGATTGCCCTCCGCCAGTTTGTCCACCGTCAGACAGCAGCCATTCACCGCCACGGAGTCCCCCAAGGCAAGCTCTGAGGCAAAGGGAATATCAATGGCGCAACGCGCCCCTGTCTCTACGGGTTGGAGTTCCAGTACCCGTCCTGTGCATTCCACTAATCCGGTAAACATAGAGTTCTCCTGTCAGCGGATGAAGTTGAAGATGAGGAAGATGAGCACCGTGGGGCCGATGGCCCACAGGAAGAGCTTCAGGGCGCTGATGCCCTTGAAGTACTTGCCCAGAATAGCCTGCCCCGCCGGGTTGGGGGCATTTGCAATGACGGTGAGACCGCCGCCGGTCACGGCACCTGCCACGATGGCATAGCGGATTTCTTCCGGCAGGTTGGGCACGGTGCTGGACAGGAAGGTGACAGCGGCGTTGTCGTTGAAGGCCGTCAGAATGCTGGCCAGCCCCATGGTGGTGGCTGCCCCCAGCTCTGCGAGAGCCTGCAGCACCGGCTGCATCCACCAGCCCTGGCATCCGCCCAGAATCAACAGGCCTGCCAGGAAGAAAGCCACCAACAGCGGCACTTTGATGGAGAAGGCGTTCTGGTACTGCGGTGTGGCCATGGTGAAGCCCAGGAAGAAGAGGAAACCGCCGATGAAGATGGCCGGATGGTGGGCGAAATAGACCGTCCAGGCCAGGAAGAAGATGGATACGCCGTACACCCAGGGCGGGATGACATCCTGGCGGTCTTCCCAAGTGGTGGGAACGGAGCCGTCAAAGGCGCTGTTGATGCGCTGCACCTCCTCCAGACGGCGGAATTCTTTCTTGAATATCAGGAAGTAAATGATGTTGGATGCAAAGATGCCCAGCATGGCTTTCCAGCCGAACTGAGTCAGCATGTGCATCATATCCCAATTCCATTTGCCGGCAACCATCACAATGGGAGGGGCTGCAAAGTGAGTGAGAGTACCGCCCACGGACACATTCACGAAGAGCAGGGCAATGGTGGCATAGCGCAGGCTCATGCTCGGCTTGAGCTGGTAGAACTTCTTGGAGAGCAGGATGGCTGCCAGTGTCATGGCGGCGGGCTCCGTGATGAACGAACCCAGCAGCGGTGCGATGCATAACACGGAGAGCCACCAGGCGGCCGGAGTCCCCTTACCGATGGAGGCCCCGAACTTCAGCGTGTTTTCTGCCAGACGGTAAATCGGGCGGGAGGAGGCAATCACCATGATGACCGCCACGAACAGAGGCTCAGTGAAGCTGGTGTCGCGGTCAATGTAGAGCAGGAAATCCTCCATGGAGTAGTAGTGATTGCAAATGAGAGCAAACGGAATAATCCAAAGACCGAATACTACCTCTACCTCACCCAGGAAATGGCAGAGCGTGGAGGCAAAGGAGACGGGCATGCGCTGCTCCGGGTGTAGAATGCGGAATTTTTCCTCCTTGAGCCTCTGTCGGTGCTCCTGCTCCAGATGGTGGGCCAGCTGCTGGAACTTCGGGGCGATGAACGTGTGCAGGATGGCCAGCACAAAGACGAGCGTGGCTGCCAGGTTGAACGGGTCAACATCCACGCGGTGCTTCAGCTTGTCCCAGAGCCCCATGTCTTTCTCTGCCGGGGCATATACTTTCAGCGGAATCGGGAATCGGCTGTATTGAGAGTCACCGTTGGTGTAATGGTGTGTCCAGGCGGGGAAGGGACCCTCCGGGTTGAGGTTGTGGGTCACCTCTCCGCAATCCGGGCAGGGCCACAGATTCATCGGCGGGCGGAAATCTTCTTTCTGTCGGGCGTGCTCCAGCACACTGTGACCGTCATAAGCATGGTGTTTCGCCTGGAGGTACTCTTTCATGCCCTGCACGCTGGTGGCACCGGAGGCCAGGAGCAGGGCATCACGCGTCTTCTTCGGCAGGTTCAGAGAGTCGATAATCTGTTCTTTTTCCCGGACATCCTGCTGAATTTTTTCCAGGGAGAGCGGTGCAACATGGTTTTCCTCAGTCGCCGGCTGAACAGTAGCCGGTGTTGAGAGCTTCTGTTCGGTGGCCTCTTCCTGTCCGAATGTCAGGCCACAAAAGCAGAACGCCCCGAAAAGTGCAGATTTGAAAAGTGTTCTGAACATGATTTGAGATGATACTGCACCATACTACCACAGCTCCCCTGCTTTGGCGAGTTCAAAATGCCGTCATTTTCATCCGATTGCGGCATGCCGGGGCAGGCCGTGTTTTTCTGCTTGATTTCGGAGGGGATGATTGCTAATATCATCGGGTAAGATAGATGTCATGAAAATCGTTACCTTTGTTGCCTGTTGTGCTGCCATGTTAGCAGCTGCTCCTTTGTATGCCCAGAGTCGGGCGGCCTCTGCGGATGCCGCCAAGGAAGCTGCCGTTCCCAAATCCGGTGTGCGCTTTGTCATCTGCTCCCCTTCTAATGCGCAGCTGCCTTCCCCTCTGTATTACAAGGACGGGAAGGAGTTCAAGACAATGAACATCAGCAGCCGCGTACCCAGCCGTCGTATTCGTCCGGAGGGTGGCAAGGTGGAGTTCTGGGATGAAGATCCGGCTGAAGTTGCCGCAGATGGAAAGGATAAGGGCAGCAAGAAGAAAATGCCGGAGCCGATACTGTCCATCCCGGTGCCGGGCGGCGGCGGGAAGATGCTCTGCATTGTCGTGCCGGGCAAGGAAGTTTCCCAGACGCAGACCTATTTCCTGAAAGAGAGTGACTTCCCGAAAAAGGGGATGCACATCATCAACTTCTCGTCCTATCCGCTCAAGATGATTACGTCAGAAAAGGGGGATTTCTCTGACCCCTCAGAAAAGGCGATTGGTGTATTCCGCAGGGATGAGGGTATTTCTTCCAACAACACGTGGTCCTATGTGGGCGAGGAGGTCGGCAAGAGTGTTGCTTTTGCCCTTATGTATAAGGATAAGGATGCAAAGGAGTTCAAGCGACTCAAGGCTTCACAGTTTGCCATTTCCGGTCGTCAGGCGTTGATTAACATGGTGGTGAAGGATGCTTCCCGCAATGCCCCCAAGCTGCTGTCCATCCAGCTGGTGGAAGATAAATAAGGCATTTAACTGACTCTCTCCGATTATGCCTCACAGTAAACATGCAGAGGGGCCGATTGCCGAGCGCATTGCCCGCATTGGCAATCAGTTTGCCATCAGCGGGGATTTTTTGTACGGTGAAGAACTGTGCAACGGTCATATCAACACCACTTATCGAGCCTGCTATCGTTCTGAGGACGGTCTGGAGGAGCGCTACATTTTGCAGCGTATCAATGATTATGTGTTCAAGGACCCGGCGCAGGTGATGCGCAATGTGGAAAAGGTGACGCGTCACATCACGTGGAAGCTGATGCGGCGTCGAGGCCGCTGCAATGCCGGCCAGATTCTGACGCTGTATCCGGCGCGCGGCGGACGCAACTACATTGTGCTGCCGGAGGAAGGCGGTATGTGGCGTTGCTACAACAACATTGAGGGAACTCACACCTACGATGTGGTGGAAAACACCCGTCAGGCCTATCAGGCAGGCTACGCGTTCGGCTCGTTCCAGGAGCTGGTCAGCGATATGAACCCGGAGGATATCAAGGAATCCATTCCGGATTTCCACAACACGTCCAAGCGCTATCAGAAGCTTCTGGAAAGTGTGGCGGCGGATGTGAAGGGGCGCGCTGCCGATTGTCAGGCTGAGCTGGAGTTGTTGGCCGGTTGGGCAGACCGCTACAGCAAGCTGACGGATATGCAGGCACGGGGTGAAATCCCCACCCGCATCACGCACAATGATACCAAAATCAATAACGTGATGCTGGATGAGGAGTCTGACCAGGCAGTGTGTGTCATTGACCTGGACACGGTCATGCCCGGACTGTCTCTCTACGACTTCGGGGATATGGTGCGTACCGCTACCTGTGAGGCAGAGGAGGATGAGAAAGACCTCAGCAAAGTGAAGCTGGAGATGCCTTTCTTTGAGTCGCTGGTAGAGGGCTATCTGGATGCCACCAATGAGTTCCTGACGCAGAGCGAGATTGATAATCTGGCCTTTGCGGGGTGGCTGATTACCACGGAAATCGGGATTCGATTCCTGACGGATTACCTGGACGGGGACAAGTATTTCCGCACGGAATACCCGGAGCACAACCTAGTGCGCGCCCGTAATCAGCTGAAGCTGGCACAGAGTATTGATGAGAAGCTGCCGCGCATGCAGCGCTACATCCGGCGTTTGATGAAATCGTATGCCACTCAGTTCAAGAAGCCCCGATGAGGTGTCGACTGTTCAGGTGTATAGGGTACTTCCTGGCTTTGCTGTTGGTTGGCGGAGCCGTGGCGGCTGAGCCCTTGTCGCCTGCTGAACTGGCTATGCAGGTGAAGCCCGCCCGGGTCTTGGGCGGGCATCTTGCTTTTCGTACGGAACATTGTCGTGTGCTGGTCTTACAGGCAGATGGCGGCTGCGTATTGCTGGTGCTGCCGGAGAGCCCCGAACACGCGGCACGCGTGAAGCGTGTGGCTGAGCGTTTATCAAAGCTGCTCTTTGCCGGGCAGGATGAGTCTCCGGAATCTCTGACAGCCGGTGACGGCAGGTTGATTTTTCTCTCCTCATCAGGTAAACAAACGGATGAGGCAGATTGTCTGGGCCATTCCGGTGTACAGGCACTCATCACGTTGCTGAAGAGCGGAGAGTTCAGTCAAGTGTCCCTGAATGACAGAGGCCGTCTGGTGCTGAGCCTTTCTTCCGGTGGCGGTTCGGGGGTGCAGTTTTATCCGGCTGTGGCACGATTGGATGTGCTGGAGGTGGTGGGCAAGCTCACCGGCCGAAAGGATGCTCTTCGTATCGCGGATATTCTGGGATATGGAGAGGATGCATCCCGCAGCACCCGTGAGCGCCTGTCACGCAATCTGAAATGCCAGGTCTTGTTTTATAATTCGGATGACGAAGCACTGATGGCTGAGCGAGGGGGAAAAATTTATGTGGGGCAGCGTGATGCCGTGCGTAAGCTGATGGAGGGAGGGAAAGCGCCCCGAGCCGTTCTTCGCTTTCCGGAGGAAATGGCTGTACTGCCGGAGCTACCGAAGCCCCCGCCCCCGCCTATGCCCGGTGCGGCCGAGGCGTTGGATGCGTATCTGAAGTATCTTCGTTCTCTCTGAATGGTATAAAAAAGAGCCGCTGAAACAGCGGCTCTTTTAGTGAGGGAATGAAATGAAGCGTTATTCGCCCTTGAGGATGCGCAGCCGGGCGGGGTCGAGCTGTTCCCAGGGCAACTCTTCCTTAGCAAAGTGGCCGTAGTTGGTGGAAGCGCGGAAGATGGGGCGACGCAGGCCCAACACGCTTTCCATATCAGCCGGTTTGAAGGAGAATGCCTTTTTGATGCGCTCGATGATGAGCTCGTCTGCCACCGTGGCTGTGCCGTAGGTTTCCACATCAATCATGATGGAGACCGGGCTGGCCTTGCCGATGGCGTAGGCTACCTGCAGCTCGCAGCGGTCTGCCAGTCCGGCAGCCACCACATGCTTGGCAACCCAGCGGCACATGTATGCCCCGGAGCGATCCACCTTGCTGCAGTCCTTGCCGGAGAAGGCACCGCCGCCGTGGCGTCCCATGCCGCCGTAGGTATCCACGATGATTTTGCGGCCGGTGAGGCCGGAGTCGCCGTGGGGACCGCCCACCACGAAGCGTCCGGTGGGGTTGATGAAGTATTCTGTCTCCGGGGTAATCAGCTCGGCGGGCAGCACGTCCATAATCAGCTGTCGGCAATAGCTGCGGATGGTTTCGATATCCGCATCCTCTGTATGCTGGGTGCTGAGCACCACGTTGAGAATGCGGGCGGGTTTGCCGTCCGCGCCATATTCCACGGCCACCTGGCTCTTGCTGTCCGGGCGCAGCCAGGCCACCTCGCCTGCGTGGCGGCGGCGTGCCAGTTCGCGCATGATGCGGTGGGAGAACATGATGGGGGCGGGCATCAGCTCCGGGGTTTCGTTGGAGGCATAGCCGAACATGATGCCCTGGTCGCCGGCACCCTGTTCGCTGCCATCCTTGCCCTCGGCAGCGCGGGCATCCACGCCCTGAGCGATATCCGGGCTCTGGGTGGAGAGGTAGTTGACCACATGCAGGGTTTCGGCATTGAAGATGTCGTCATCTGCCGCCGTGCGGTAGCCGATTTCATTCACCGTATCGCGGACTATCTTCTCATAATTCAGCACGGCTTTGGTGGTGATTTCGCCGGCCAGAACAACGTGGTTATCTTTCACCAGCGTTTCGCAGGCCACGCGGCTGGACGGATCCTGTGCCAGACATGCATCTACAATGGAGTCCGAGATAAGGTCGGCCACTTTGTCGGGATGACCTTCGCCCACGGATTCTGAGGTGAATATGTGCAGGTGTTTCATAATATGATGCGGTTTTATTCGTATTTTGAAAAGGAGAAGCGCTTCAGCCCGCTGGGCAGGATGAAGGCTGCTTTACCGAACTCTGCCATGGCGGAGGTGGCAATGAGGGCGGCTTTATTGGAGGTTTCCGGTGTATCGTTCTGCATGCAGCGCAGGATGTCCCAGAGCAGGGTCATTTCGTTGCGGAACTGGCTGCCACGGATGATGAAATGCCGGAATCCGGCATCGTGGAGCATCTGTGCCTCGCGGCGTGTGAGATTGCCGCTGACTTTCTGTTGCGGGGCATCCCTGTTGATGCTCTGGCAGGCTGTGCGCGAGATGAGATTGCTGCGCTGCGACATCAGCTCCGTGTTGTAGGGCTCGCGACGCATCTGTGCCAGCAGCCGCAGGTGGTCACGCCGCACGGGACAGGTGCGCAGGCAAGGGTCGTTCATCACGACCTCAAACTTGTCCGGCTGCTCCAGAGCTCCATAGATGGCGGGGCGGGTGGCATCCGTGGGATGCAGGCGCACGCAGTCGTAGATGCCTGCCAGCTTGTTGTACAGGGCAGGGGTGCGTTTGCCCATTTCTGCCGACAGTCGGTTATCGTGGCAAAACACGGGTAATTTCGGACAGATGCTGCGGATACGGTCGGCCATTTTGTCTGAGGCCACGCAGACTGCGTTCTTTCGGATTCGGTCGCGGTTGTACAATTCCTGCACCAGCAGGGTGATATAGGTATCCTCCAGCAGCTCGTCCGGCAGGAAGGGATTGTCAAATACCAGCACGACACCGAGCCCCATCCGGGCATACGTTTCCAGCGCGTTGGTGTAGTCTGCCAACGACACCGGCCGCCGCTGGATGACCCAATCCAGTGACCAGCTGCAGGGCATGACTCCCGCCACATGGGTGACCGGGAAGAGTTTGCCAACTTGCAGCAGCGTGTTCAGGATAACTTGCAGCGAGTGGTCGAAACGAAAAGCCCCGCCCACGGTCCAGGTGGCTTGCGTCAGGTAATCGCCGCGCAGGCTGTTGAGGGCTGTTGTCGGTGTGGATTCCGTATTCATGCCTGTGGAGCGGGGGTGAGTGATTCCCAGAACATCTGGCTGACAAAGTGCATGGCGTTTTCATCCTCTGCGTCATTTCTGAGCGCCAGGCGCAGCAGGTCGAAGAGGATGGAGGAGGCGTTGCTATGGCCGCGGCCCTGCAGTTTGAAGTGCCGGAAGCCCATCTCGCGCAGGCGTTGAATCTCCGGGGTGTTCAGGCAGAGGACTCCGCGCTTGGGGTCGGTCAGCAGGGTCATCAAATCCTGGCATCCGTTGGTGGATTGCCGCTTTTCGAAATCAGAGCTGTCGTAGCTCAGAAAGTTGAAAGCACTTTCCGAAAGTGTTTTGTAATGGAGCGGTCGCAGGGGGCAGTTGCGGATGCAGTACTCATTCACCAGCAGGATGTGGCGCTCCTTGTCCTCAATCTGCTCCAGTAAATCGTAGTTCAGCACATCGTCCGGATGCACCATCACCTCATCGTATTCCTCTGCCAGCTTTTTGTAGATATCGATTTTTCCCTTGCCGCCGCCGTTGGTGATTTTCAGGATGGAGGAGACCAGCTTCAGGGTAGGGAACTCCCGGCGGATATGCTGCCGCAACACGTCGGAGGCGGCGATGATGGCATTGCGCCCGGTGGGGTTGTGCCGACTCAGAAAGGTACACATGGCGTTCCCCAGACGGTCTTTCATGTGTTTTTCCTCCAGATAGAGGTTTGTGAACGTGGTGTAGACGGCAATGTTGCGTTTCTCGTATTCCAGTCCGGCGGTGCGTATTTCCTCCGCTGTGCGGATGAGCTGAGCGAGCACGCGGCCGCTGTTCCATTCGCAGAGCGGTGCGCCGTGGACGATGTGAAACGGTTCGAATCCCAGAACCCGTTGGCAGAAGTCAAAGAAAGCCACCAGCTCGCGGTCATTGACGAACGCGCCGGAGACATCCCATTCGGCATCGGGCCAGAGCTGGTTCAGATATGGATTGTGTTGTTGCATGCAGCCGCAGTAGTTTAGCAGGTATCTCCGCCGGGTTCAAGCGCGAATTCCTGCACGCGCGAATTTGCGCGCGCAGCGGGTCGTTTATTTGCGCTTGACAGGTAAGCTTTTGCATGCAAGAATTCTTGGGAATGCGCGTATGAAAAAGTCCCGACTCCTGAAAGTGGTGTTGTTCTTGCTGCTGATGATGATACCGACGGCGTATCTGGTGCGGCTGAGCATCTTTCCCGGATTTTTTGCCGACCGTCCGGATGCCAGATACGGTCATGAGGATTATCGGGCTGAGTTTTCGGCGGCAGATGGTACCCTTTTACGCGGCTGGTTTTTCAATCGCGGTCAAGGCAGCCCGCTGGTGGCAGTTTATGCCGGCAACAATATGAATGTGGGAGGAGTGCTGGCTCTTGCGCTGGCAGATACGCGCCGCTCATACCTGATGCTGAATTATCGGGGCTATGGCGATAGTGAGGGTGTCCCCTCCGAAACCCGTTTGGTGGCAGATGCCCGGCATTGCATCGCAGAGGCACGCCGCCGCATCGGGGGGAAGCCCTCTTCCCTGCATATTATCGGCTACAGCATCGGTTCCGGAGTCGCCAATCAGGTGGCTGCCGCTGAATTGCCCGCTACGCTGACCCTGATTTGCCCCTTCGACAGCATCACGGAGGTTGCCTGCGACTTTGTGCCCCTGCTGCCGCGTCTTTTGCTGCCGGATACCTTTGTCTCAACGAATTTTGCCCCGCGTATCACCTGTCCGGTCACGGTGCTGCGGGCAGAGGCAGACACGCTGGTGACAGCTCCGCACACGGCGGCACTCCTCCGGGCCTATCCTGCCCCGCCGCAGGAGTATGTGCTGTCGGCAGACCATAACTCAGTCTTTTTTCAACCGGAATTTGTCCCATTGGTGCTTAAATCGCTGGAAAACGGTAGTTTTTCGGGCGATTTGCCGTCGGCAGCGGCGGGGAAATAATCTTTTAAGCTTGACTTAACACTAGCTTTTGGCTAACATGCTGTCATAAGCTATGACTGACCGCCGAATCGTTATCACAGGTATGGGCGCTCTTTCTCCCCTCGGCAACACCGTGGAAGAGAACTGGGATGCCATGAAAAACGGCCGTTCCGGTATTCGCAAGATTGAGAATATCGACGCGGAGACGTACGCCGTCCACATTGGCGGCGAGGTGCGTAACTATGACCCTTCCCCCTACTTCAAGAAGGATCCCAAGGCCGTGCGCCGCTGCGACCGCTTTGAGCAGCTCGCCATGGGTGCTGCCGCGCAGGCTCTGGAGAATGCCGGGCTCGACCCGGAGAAGGTGGACGGCACCCGCGTGGGTGTGATGATTGGTTCCGGTATCGGTGGTCTGGGTATTCACGGTGACAACTGCGAGACGCTCATCAAGAGCGGTCCCCGTCGCGTGTCTCCTTTCTGCATCCCCTACATGATTACCAACATGGCCGCCGGGATGATTAGTATTGAGTACGGCTTCGGCGGCCCCAACATGAGCATTTCCACCGCCTGTGCCACGGCCAACCACTCCATCGGTGAGGCTTGGCGCATCATGAAGTTCGGCGATGCGGACGTGATGATTTGCGGTGGTGCAGAGGCTGCCATCCTGCCCATCGGTATCACCGGTTTCGCCAATATGAAGGCCCTTTCCACCCGCAATGACGACCCCGCCACGGCTTCCCGTCCCTACGACATTGACCGCGACGGCTTCGTGATGGCTGAGGGTGCCGGTGTCATCGTGCTGGAGACGCTGGAGCACGCGAAGGCTCGCGGCGCCAACATTCTGGCAGAGCTTGTGGGCTACGGCCTCAGCTCCGATGCCTACCACCTGACCTCCCCTATGCCGGGGGGCGAGGGCGCCAGCCGCTGCATGCAGATGGCTCTCGATCACGCCGGGCTCAAGCCCGAGGACGTGGATTACATCAACACCCACGGCACCTCCACCACGCTGGGCGATATCTGTGAGACGCGCGCCATCAAGCGCACCTTCGGTGACTATGCCAAGAACGGTCTGGTGGTGAGCTCCACCAAGTCCATGACGGGTCACCTGCTGGGTGCAGCCGGTGCCATTGAGCTGCTGGCCTGCGTGATGGCTATCAAGGACAACTTCATCCCGCCCACCATCAACGTGTTCAACCAGGATCCCGAGTGTGACCTGGACGTCTGCCCGAACGTGGGTCGCGCCAAGCAGGTGGATGTTGCCCTCAGCAACTCCTTCGGCTTCGGCGGTCACAACGCTTCCCTCATCGTGAAGCGCTATGTGGACTGATTCCTGAACAATCATTCTTTCGTGGCGGCGGATGTTTCGGCAGTCCGTCGCCACGCTTTCGTTAACCGATGAAGTTTCCCGCCTTTCTGCGCCCCGGCAAACTCAGCGCTGCGGATTTCGGTCTGCTGCGTTGGGTGGTCATTTGTCTGCTCGTGCTGGTGACGGTACTGGTGCTCCTGCAGACCGGTGTGTTGTATGAGATTGAGCTGGAGCAGGTGCGTTTCCTGGGTGGGTCTCCGTTCTTCATCAGCGCAGAGGAAGCGCAGGTATCTCTGCTGGGTATCGGCGGTATCTTCGGTATCTGCATTATCACTACCCTGTACCTGAGCCTTGTGTACCTGCGCGAGCCCCGCTTTTCCGGTCGGCTGCAGGTGGCGGTCATCTCCACCGCAGCTCTGGCGTTGCCCGGGCTGCTCTGTGTGCTCTGGGGCGGCGTACTGAACATGTCCGCCCCCATCATCTGCTCGCTGGGCTGCTGGCTGCTGGCAGAGCTGGACTGGCTCGCACGCTGGTATATACGTCACCGCCGAAAGAATACCCCCATCGCATGAAAGCTCAGGATTACCCGCCAGCCGTATTGGAGCTGATAGCTTCCCTCAAGCGTATGCCCGGCGTGGGAAGCCGCGGGGCAGAGCGGCTTGCCCTCTGGTTCCTGCAGCACGGGCGCAATGATGCCCACCGCCTTGCTGCTGCCCTGACCTCTGCCGCGCAGGACATCTCCGCCTGCCCGGAGTGCGGCTTCTTTGCCACGGATGGGGAACGCTGCACCGCCTGCGATGACCCCACTCGCCGCGCTGACCTCTTCTGCGTGGTGGAGCAGCCTACGGATGTGCTGCCCATTGAGCGCTGCGGGACTTTCCGCGGGCTTTATCATTGCCTCGGCGGCAAAATTTCCCCGCTGGACGGCGTGATGCCGGAGGACTTGAGCGTGGAAAAACTCCTTTCCCGTGTCCGCTCCGCTCCCGGCTGCGAGGTTATCCTGGCTGTCGGCAGCGATGTGGAGGGCGAAGCCACCGCCCTCTATCTGGCGGAGCAGCTCTCAGCCCTCAACTGCACCGTCACCCGCATCGCGCAGGGCATGCCCGCCGGTGCCGGACTCGGCCATGCCGACCCCATCACCCTCATGCGAGCCCTTGAAGGCCGCCGCGGGCTGTGACGGTTGAGCTCCGTTATCAAAGGTTGGGACCCTTTCTTATGACGGTGAAATGTTGAAATAACGAAATGGCGTTTTACGTAGTGTAGGATATGTACACGAGCTTTTTTGATATCTTCTCCATCGGGATTGGTCCGTCCAGTTCGCATACGATGGGACCCATGCGCGCCGCTGCGCGTTTTGTGCGGGAACTCGAAAAGGCGGGTAAACTGGAGCAGACTGCAGCGGTAAAGGTATTTCTCTACGGCTCGCTCGCGTTGACGGGTGAGGGGCACGGGACTCCTTCTGCTGTGGTGTATGGTCTGCTGGGTGAGGAGGCAGAAACCATCGACCTGAGTCGCAATTTTATTTGGGAATTGCAGGAGAGTGATTGCCTGCTGCTGGGGGGAAGTCACCCTATCGATTTCAACATGGCGCGTGATATCTCGCTGGAAAAGGAGATAACGCTGCCGCAGCATGCCAACGGCATGCGTTTCCGGGCGCTGGATGCTCAGGGGGATGTTCTGGCTGATGAGGTATTTTTCTCCATTGGCGGCGGTGCTGTGCGGCGGGAGGATGAAATGGCGGTGATGCCGGAGGAACCCCAGCCGGTGCCGCACAGTTTCCGCACCTGCGCGGAGCTGGTGGAAATCTGTCGCCGGGAGCGTATGACGATAGCCGCTGTGGTGCGGGTGAATGAGGGCACGCTGCGCCCCGTACCGGTGGTTAACAGCCGCTTGCGCCTGGTGTGGCAAACCATGCAGCAGGCGGTAGACCGCGGGATTGCCACCACGGGAATTCTACCCGGCGGGCTGAAGCTGTCCCGCCGTGCCCCACAGATTTACAGACGTCTGGAGGAAAAATTCCACAACAACGATGTGGATGCCCTCACGATTATCGACTGGATTAACCTCTGGGCCTTTGCCGTGGCAGAGGAAAACGCCGCCGGCGGGCGTGTGGTGACTGCCCCCACCATGGGGTCTGCCGGGGTGATTCCGGCCGTGATGCGCTACTATGACCGCTTCGGCTGCAAGGAATCGCCCTATTCCCGGGAGACGGGGGCCTCGGTGTTCCTGCTGACGGCTTCTGCCATTTGCAGTCTGTACCGCGCAAATGCTTCTATCTCCGGGGCCGAGGTCGGTTGCCAGGGTGAGGTGGGCGTGGCCTGTTCCATGGCTGCGGCCGGACTCGCCGCCGCCATGGGCGGCACCATTGAACAGATTGAGAACGCCGCAGAAATTGCCATGGAGCATAATCTGGGGCTCACCTGTGACCCGGTTTGCGGACTGGTGCAGGTGCCGTGCATTGAGCGCAATGCCATCGGCGCGGTCAAAGCGGTGAATGCTGCGCGTCTGGCGCTGCGCGGAGACGGCTCGCACTATGTGAGTCTGGATTCCGTGATTGCCACGATGGATGAGACCGGGCGTGCGCTGGCTGCCGGCTATCGCGAGACCGCGCTGGCAGGTCTGGCCAAGAATGCCCTGACCTGTTGAGGGTTGTTATTATTCCTCAGAACTCAGCAGGGCGGCATTATCACCCTGCATGAGACTTTCCAGAGTGATGCCATCAAAATAATCATTGATAAACCGGTGGAAGCGTGTCCACATGGCAAGCGTGCGGCAGTTGTCTTTCCTGTCACATATCGGCGCGTTGCACTCCAGGCAGGCTACGGGCGCCAGATTACCCTCCATCAGCCGGAGAATTTCCCCCACCGTGTATTCGAACGGGCGGCGGCAAAGGCGGTATCCCCCGCCTTTGCCCTGCACGCCCTCCACGAGACCGGCGCTGCTCAGTTCCGGGATAATGCGTCCCACGTACTTGAGTGAAAGCCCCTGACGCTCGGCAATGGTTTTCAGCGGAGTGAATTTTTCGCTGCCATTTTCAGCCAGGTCAATCATTATACGCAGAGCATAGCGTCCTCGTGTGGATATCAGCATGGCTCAGTATAATCAATAGTAATCAGTATATCAAGCCGATAATGTATTTTAATCGAAGAGGGATGTGCTCAGATAGCGACTGCCGTCATCCGGCAGAATGACCACAAGCATCTTTCCTTCGTTTTCCGGACGCAGAGCGAGCTGAATGCCTGCCCACAGCGCCGCTCCGGCGGAAATTCCGGCCAACACACCTTCTGTGCGTGCCAGGAGTTTTCCTGTGGATAGAGCGTCTTCGTTACTGACGGTGATGATTTCATCATACACGTTGGTATCGAGAATCTCCGGCACAAACCCGGCTCCGATGCCCTGAATTTGATGTGGGCCGGGAGCGCCCCCGGAGAGGACAGGGGAAGATGCAGGCTCTACAGCAATTACCTGAACACCCGGCTTTCGGGATTTGAGGTATTCGCCGGCTCCGGTAATGGTTCCGCCTGTGCCTACTCCCGCCACCAGGATGTCTACTTCTCCGTCTGTATCACGGTATATTTCCGGCCCGGTCGTTTCTCGGTGAACCCGGGGATTGGCAGGATTGGAGAACTGACCGGGGATGAAGCTGTGCGGGATGGAGGCCGCCAGAGACCGGGCTCTTTCGATGGCTCCTTTCATCCCTTTGCTTCCCTCCGTCAATTCTATTTCAGCTCCGTAGGCGGCAATGAGTTTCCGGCGTTCCACCGACATGGTTTCAGGCATGACGATGATGGTACGATACCCTCTGGCTGCAGCTATTGCTGCCAGGGCGATTCCGGTATTGCCGCTTGTCGGTTCAATGATGACGGAGTCCGGCTGCAAACGCCCATCTGCTTCTGCGGCATCAATCATGGCACGAGCAACGCGGACTTTTACAGACCCGGAGGGATTCCGGGCTTCCAATTTGACGAGCAACTTTGCTTTGAGATTATATTGGTGCTCCACTCGTCGGAGCTCCACCAGAGGAGTGTTGCCGATGAGTTCATCGACCGAAGTGTATATGTGGGACATAGTAGTATCAGATAGCGTTGAATGCCTGTTCCAGATCTTCCAGAATATCGTGGATATTTTCGATGCCGATGGAGAGCCGGATGGTGTTGGGGCTGATTCCCTGGTCTGCCAATTCCTCCTCCGTCAACTGACTGTGCGTGGTGCTGGCGGGGTGGATGACCAGACTCTTGCTGTCGGCCACATTGGCCAGCAGGGAGAAGAGCCGGAGATTGTCGATAAAGCGGAAGGCTTCTGCCTGACCACCCTCTATCTCGAAGGTGAAAATGGAGGCACCGCCGTTCGGGAAGTAGCGCTTGTACAGCTCGTGGTCGGGATGCTCCGGCAGCGACGGGTGGTTCACTTTCCGCACTTTCGGGTGCTGCGACAGGTAGCGCACAACTACTTCCGTGTTGGAGGCGTGGCGCTCCACCCGCAGGGAAAGCGTCTCAGCCCCTTGGAGCAGCTGGAAGGCCGCAAAGGGAGAAATGCAGGCACCGGTGTCGCGCAGCAGGATGGCGCGCACATAGACCGCAAAGGCTGCTGCGCCCGCTGCCGCTGTGAAGCTCACGCCGTGGTAGGACGGATTCGGCTCTGATATCGCCGGGTACTTGCCGGAGGCTGCCCAGTCAAAGCTGCCGCCATCCACGATGATACCGCCCAGCGTGGTTCCGTGCCCGCCGATGAACTTGGTGGCCGAATGCACCACAATATCCGCTCCGTGCTCCAGCGGTCGGATGAGGTAGGGCGTGCCGAAGGTGTTATCCACCACCAGCGGAAGCCCATGTCGGTGTGCCAGTTCTGCCAGAGCCTCTATATCGGGTATATCGCTGTTCGGGTTGCCCAGGGTTTCGATGTAGAGGGCTCGCGTGTTCGCTCGGATGGCGGCTTCCACGGCAGAAAGGTCGTGGATATCTACAAAATCAGTGGTGATACCGAAGTTGGGCAGGGTGTGCGCCAGCAGATTATAGCTGCCACCGTAAATGGTCTTCTGCGCCACGATGTGACCGCCGTTCTGAGCCAGCGCCTGCAGCGTGTAGGTGATGGCTGCAGCCCCGGAAGCAAGTGCCAGAGCAGCCACGCCATCCTCCATAGCCGCCATTCGCTTCTCCAGCACCTCCTGGGTGCTGTTGGTCAGGCGTCCGTAGATGTTTCCGGCATCGCGAAGCCCGAATCGCGCGGCGGCGTGTTCGCAGTCGCGGAAAACGTAGGATGTCGTGGCGTAGATAGGCACGGCTCGTGCCCCGGTGGCACTGTCGGCCTCCTCCTGTCCCGCATGCAGCTGCAGGGTCTCGAATCGGTATCTGTCGTTCATGGTAATAGCTACCTGTTTGGTAGGCGGGTGCGATTGTAGCGCTAATAACCTACCTTGTCAATAGGTAATTTGTGATTTTTTGTGAAAAAAGTTGAGAGGAAAGCGGCGCTGCAGAGAATCATGCCGCAGAAGTCACTTGAAACAAAGGGCTGATATCGGTTAGAATGTCGCCATGAGAAAGATAACTGCCCTGATGAGCTGTGCTGTCATCCTGTTACTGGTGAGCGGGTGCGCGCGTATTTTTCAGCCGGATGGTTCCGGCAGCATTCCCTGGACGGATAAGATGGAAACAGAGCTGCGGCGCCACGTGTACAGGCTGGCAGAAGACATAGGGGAGCGCAATCATTACCATCAGGAGGCGTACGATCGCGCAGCACAGTATATTGCGGATGAGTTTGAGGACATGGGCTATACGGTGGATTGGCAGCGCTACCCGATTCCGGACAGGGAAGAATACCTGACAGCCTCCGGCAAGACAGCCGTGAATCTGGAAGTCCGCAAACCCGGGACGGATCCGAACGCCCCATGGCTCGTGGTGGGTGCTCACTACGACACCCGCGTGGGGATGCCGCGTTGGAACTGTCATGGACCCGTGATACCGGCCAAGACCGGCACGCCCGGGGCGAATGACAATGCCTCCGGTATAGCCACTCTTCTGGCGCTGGCCCGGAGGTTGAAAAATGAGCCGACTCGCAACGGTATCATCTTCGTGGCGTATGCGAATGAGGAAGCACCCTTTTTCCAACAGGATGAAATGGGCTCCCGGCAGCATGCCCGCAAGCTGGTGAAAGAGCTCGGAAAAGAAAAAATCATGGGGATGATGACACCGGAGACGCTGGGTGTATACTCTCCCCGAACGAACAAGAAACGCCGCTCAGCCGTGGCGGGTTCCCTCTTCGGGGTGGCCGACCGCTGCGATTTCGTGGCCTTCATGAGCACCAACACCGGGCGGGAATACGCGCGCAAGTGTGCGGATATCTTTGCGGAGAACTGCCGGTTCCCGGTGCGAGCCATTTGTTTTGCCTACCTGGTGCGGGGCATTGCATGGTCAGATGACTGGGCATACATGAAAGAGGGCATACCTTCCTTTGCCATCACGGATACGGCTTACATGCGCTGCGATGATTACCACGAGACCAGCGACACGGTGGAGAAGCTCGACTATCGCGAGTTTGCTGAGGTGGTGCTGGGGCTGGAGAGGATGATTACGGTGCTTACCGGCGGGACACCTCCTCCTGACGTTACGGCGAATTGAAGCCGTTTCTTATATTGGCACCGTACCTTTTTTCTTGCGGGGCAAGGGAGAATCTGTTAGGATGCGGGGGTATGATACGTACCGGTATTTATTCCTTACTACTCTGTGGGTTGCTGGGATTGCCGATGGCGGCAACGGCTGCGCCCGAAATTTCTTCCGTGGAACTGCATGACCCCGGCGCTTATCCGGTGTTCCGTCGCGCACCCATCAGCCCGGCCTTTGCCATCAAATTGCTGTGTGACGGGACGGGTAAACTGCCTGTGCCGGAGAAGATTAGCATCGGTATTTCCGATCCCAAGGCCGTGGAGGTGGTGCGCCTGCGTCTGGGCGATGAGAAGGGGCTCAAGTTTGCGGATGATGCCGTGCTGGCAGAGGGAAAGCCCTCCGGCGAGGGGGTGGTGCTCAAGCGGATGCCGGGTGAACTGCCTGATGCCGCTGCGGAGAACTGGCTCTGGGTGGATGTGCAGCTGAGCAAGAAAGCCACCATCGGTGGTCTGCTGACCTTCTCTGATGTGGTGGTGACGGCCAAGGGTAAGAAAACCAAACTGGAGGGAGAGATTACCCAGCGTATGGGCTATCTGGTGGCCGTTCCCGGTGAAACCGTGGGTAATCAGACGGAGGGGGCAGACCGCGCCTGCAAGGCTTTCCGCATTCCCGGTCTTATCCGCAGCCGAAAGGGTACGCTCATCGGTTGTTTTGATGCGCGCTATACGCACGAGGGTGACCTCTGTGCCGATATAGATGTGGCGGTGGTGCGTTCTGAGGACGGCGGGCAGACCTGGACGGCTCCGGCGGTGGGAATGGACTCCGGCCCCGGCGGGAACAACGGCTGCGGAGACCCCTGTATTCTGGAAGATAAGAAAGGCCGTATCTGGATGCAGGCGCTGGCCTGCCATTTCAGCGGCGGTGCCAGTCTGAACGTGTCCAAGACCGGGCTCGACCCCGCCACCACAGGGCAGTGGGAAATGGTTTACAGCGATAATGACGGCAAGAGCTGGAGCAAGGAGCATGTCAATCCCACGAAGAAAATCAAGAAGCCGGAGTGGACCACCATTCTGGCCGGCCCGGGCAATGGTATCACCCTGAAGGACGGCACCATCGTTTTCCCGGCTCAGATATGGCAGAACGGTGCGAATCCCCGCTGCATGAGCACCATCTGTTACTCCACAGATGGGGGGAAGAACTGGAAATACGGTACCGGGGTGCCGCATTCCACCTCCGAATGCCAGGTGGTGGAGCTCAACGACGGCTCTATCATGATTAACTGCCGCAACGAGGCTCGTCAGGGAAATCGCATCGTCTACGTGACCAAAGACCTGGGCGAGACCTGGGAGCCGCATGCGACCAACAATAACGCCCTGCGCGAACCTACCTGTCAGGGTTCCATCATTCGTTTCAGGACGAAGAAGCATGACCTGCTGCTCTTCTCCAATCCCAATGCCGGTTCGCGCAACACCATGAGCATCCGCTATTCCGAGGATGACGGCAATACCTGGAGCGAGGGCTATCTCTACGACACCCGCCAGTGCATGGGATACTCCTGCCTGACCATGATTAATCCGACCACCGTCGGCCTGTTCTATGAGACAAGCCACAGCCTGCCCGGTCGTGGTGAGCGCGGAATCGGCTTCCTGAGCTTCCCGCTGAAGAGCATCCTCACCGGCGAGAACCTCCCTGTCAGAAAAGTCAAGAAAGCATCCAAGTCTGCTGATGATGAAGCTGCTGACGATGAGGGTGAGCCGAAGAACAAGAAAGGCAAGAAGAAAAAAGGAAAGAAAAAGAGCAAAAAAGCCGCAGCTGAAGCCTGAAATGGCAGGTTTTGCTTGACTTTGCTCCGGAAATGGTGTACATAAGCCCCTCACTTAACCCAAAATTACTGAGTTATGGCTAACATGAAAGTTATTCTCGCTACGAAAATCGACGGTCTGGGCTGTGAAGCCGACCTCGTTACCGTGAAGGCTGGTTACGGCCGCAACTACCTGATTCCCCAGGGGCTTGCGTTCGAGGCTACTCCCGCCAACCAGCGTTTCATCAACATGCTCCAGAAGAAGCGCGCTGAGCGCGAGGCCGCAGAGCTGGCCAACTTCCAGGAGATTGCTGCCAAGATTGCTGCCGTCACGGTGAACCTCACTCTGGAGGCCGGCGAGAATGGCAAGGTGTTCGGCGCCATCACCAACCAGCAGATTACCGAAGGTCTGGCTGCTCTCGGCATCGAGATCGACCGCCACTCCATTGAGCTGGAGAAGCCCCTCAAGAAGTCCGGCTCCTACGAGGTTGCCGCCAAGCTTCACCCTCAGGTCACCGCTACCGTCAAGGTGGTGCTCGTGGTCAAGGGCGAGAAGGTGGAGGAGGCTCCCGCCGCCACCGAGGAGGCTTAATTGCTCCCATTTCACCGTATTTTTACCGAAAAGGCTGTTCCGAAAGGAACAGCCTTTTTTTAATCGCCGATGGATAGTGTCAGGGTTTTGCGCCTCCGGCACCGGTTCGGGCAGCCTGTTGCAATATCTGCATGATAGTGCGGAATTTTTGTACGTATTCCGGTCTGCTGTTCGGCTTGGACTGTTCCTCTTTCATGTGTTTTTCAGCCATTTGCATTGGGGTTACTCCGTTCTTATTGGCAAGTGTGGGATCAGCGCCGTGTTTCAGCAGGCATTCCACCATCTCTACATTGGCATTGTGTATGGAGAAAAAGAGCGGTGTTTCCTCGTCTCCAATGCGAAAAATCTGGTAATAGTAATTCTGGGGATCCACCGGTCCGGCAATCTCCAGAATATTGCCTTTCATGTTGGGATCTGCACCGGCTTTGCAGAAGATTTCAACCATTTCGGGAGACCTGCTCTTGACGGCTATCATCAGCGGGGTGCGGCCGGATGAGTCATGCGTGCTGAAAACTGCACCGTGTTTTATCATGAACTTGGCTATTTCCTGAAAAGGTAACCGGTAGTTGAGGTCTCCCTTTTTGGGGCGCTTCTTGGGAGCGGGAATCGTGGCCTCCATCATAGCCGCCAATCCTGCCAAATCCCAGGCTGAACGGTAGTTTCCCTCCAAATCACCACCTGCATCCAGGAGCATCTTGGCGATTTTCAGATTAGCGTGGTTGCCGTCCAGCGCCGCTGAAAGGGTGTTACGTCCTACTTCTGCATAGTTGGGGTCAGCTCCTTCCGCCAGTAATTGCCGTGTCAATTTCTCCTGCGTGCTGATCAGTTCCTCTCCGTAGAGATTTTTAACACTCGGATGCGTATTTCTCAGCACCTGAAAAAGTTCTTTGCCTTTTTCCTGAATGGTTTCCTGGCTGAACTTGGGAGTCAGTTTACGGCCGGGTTTAAGTTTGGCCTTTTTTCGCCAGGGTTGGGTAGCAATTTCATTGTAGACAGGTTTGCCCAGTTGGTGGGCTCCCAGCAGCCATTTGCGGGCTTTGTCTGCGTTCCTGGCCACACCATCGCCGTCGCGGTAGGCCTCGTAGAGCCGGTAGCAGGCTTCGGCATCCTTGTCCGTTCGTTCGTAGAGGGCTTTGAACTCCGCTTCTGTCATTCCGAAAACACCGGAGACACCGAGCAGCATGGTAAGAAAGGTAGTTTTGTTAATCATGGTAGTATATGGTTAATACGCTGCCAGTATACACGGATTAGCGCTTGCATCAAGAAAAAAAGCCGGAATGATTCATCTGAATCATTCCGGCCCGGGAAAAGAGACAGGGGCTGATAATCAGTCCTCTTCGGTCATTTTGCCGTCCACATCCGGCACGCGCTGAACCTTGGCACCCAGCATCATGAGCTTCTCATCCAGCATCTCGTAACCGCGGTCGATGTGGTAGAGACGGTGAATCTCCGTCGTGCCCTCAGCGGCGAGAGCTGCCAGCACCAGAGCGGCAGAGGCGCGGAGGTCGCTGGCCATGACCGGGGCGCCGGAGAGTCCGTCCACGCCGGTGATGATGGCAGTGCCGTTGTCCACTTTGATATTGGCCCCCATGCGCTTGAGTTCGGAGCAGTGCATGAAGCGCTGCGGGAAGATGGTGTCGCGCACCACGCTGATGCCGGGGGTGAGGGCGAAGAGCGCCGTCATCTGAGCCTGCATATCCGTGGGATAGCCCGGATAGGGCGCGGTGAGAATCTTGCCGCTGCGGGGATGCTCGCCGGGTTTCACAAAGACACCTGTGCCTTCCTCATTGAATTCGACCACGTGGCCGCACTCCACCAGCAGGTCGGCCATCGCCTGAATGTGCTTGCGGCAGACTCGGTTGATTTGCAGACCATCGCTCACCATGGCGGCGGCCACCATGAAGGTGCCGGCCTCGATGCGGTCGGGAATAACGGTGTGCTCGCAGCCGTGCAGCTTCTCCACACCGTGAATGGTGATGGTGCGGGAACCGGCACCCTCGATGCGGGCACCCATCTTGTTGAGGAAGTTGGCCAAATCCACCACTTCCGGCTCTCGGGCGGCGGATTCGATAACGGTCGTACCCTTGGCCAGCACTGCCGCCATCATCAGGTTATCCGTGCCCAGCACCGTGGGGCCGGAATCGCCGCGCATGTCCACCGTGGTGCCGATGAGGCCGTTCGGAGCTTCCATGACCAGATTGCCGCCCTTGATGCGGACGCGGGCACCCAGTGCCTGGATGGCGCGTACGTGCAAATCAACCGGGCGGTCACCAATGACGCAGCCACCGGGCAGCGGCAGGGTGCAGCGGTGCATGCGGGCCATGATGGGACCCAGCAGGCAGATAGAGGCGCGCATCTTGCGAACCTGGTCGTAGGAGGCGCTGGAGGAGATACCATCGGGGGATTCGATTCGAACCGTGCCGCTGGAGCGTTCAACAGAGGCACCCAGCTGGCTGAGAATCTGAATCATGTAGTTGGTGTCGGAAACATCCGGCACGCGGGAAATGCGGACAGGTTCATCCGTAAGGATAGAGGCAGCCAGAATGGGGAGAGAAGCATTTTTAGAACCGCTGATATTCACGGTGCCGCTAAGCTTATAGCCGCCTTCTACAATGAGCTTTTCCATGGAGGTAAGAAAATGATGTTTGGTGTAACAGTTGGAGTGTACCATATACCGCCCCTGTCATGCAAGTGAAAAGGGGAAATCCATGCCGTTTTTTCCGGGAGATAATGAGAAACAGCCAGCAGGCTGCATCAGTATCCCTTGTTGAAGCGGGTTACTTCGCGCTGGGCCTCGCGCAGTTCGACGCGTGCCTTGAGGTCGTAGCGCTGGTCGCGGTGGGTTTTACCGCGGCCGATACCGAGCTCGGCTTTCACCTTGCCGTTTTTCCAGTAGAGACGCAGCAGGGGCAGGGCAAAACCTTTTTGCGCCTGCTGGATTTCCAGTTTGAGAATTTCGCGCTTGTGCATCAGCAGGCGGCGTGGCCGCTTGGCTTCGTGCTGGAACCACTTGCCGGCGGTTTCCCAGGGCTGGACATCACAGCCGTAGAGGAAGAGCTGTCCCTTTTCCACACGGGCGAATGAGTCCGCGATGTTGACCCGCCCCTCGCGGATGGATTTAACCTCCGTGCCGCGCAACTCAATGCCGCACTCATGCCTGCCAAGGATTTCGTAATCCCGGCCTGCTTTCTTGTTGCTGGCTATCAGGTTGTTCTGCGGTGCGGGCTTCTTGGCCATGTGTTATCGAGGGGGCGGCTGGTTAAAGTGACGACCCGGCTCCGATGTTTCGGAGAGCCGGGCCGCGTAGAAAAATTACCCGGTCTGAGTTACAGGGTGAGGGTGGTCTCGATGACGGGGGGCTCACCGGCCTCTGCGGCCAGAGCCTCGAAGGGGTCAACGTCGTCATTGGCGGCACGGGCGGCGGCCAATTCCTCGTCTGTCTGCTCACGCCAGACAATCTTACCCTCAATGATTTCGGTCAGTGCGATATCGCCGCACTGCATTTCCGGCGTGGTGACCACGTAGGGATCGGCACCGTGGTTGAGCTGCTGCACGCGCTTGGACACGATGTTGACCAGCAGCTGGTTATCGCCTACGATTTCAACGGCTTTTTCGATGAGTTCGACTTTCATGGGGAAAATGATGGTGACACTCCGCACCCTTTGTGCGGCGGGTCAATATATCACGAGGTAGTCACATTTGCAAGCCCATAATCGCAAAATGTCAGTAACTTTTGTGAATTTCCGGTGATTTTCAGCATCCTGTAAGTGCCTGTGGCAGGTGGGTGATGACCTGACCGGCGCGGATGGCGGGGGGGTAGCCTGTGGCTGCCAGGGCGGCCTCTGCGGCGCGGCCGCAGGCGTAAGCTCCCAGTGCAGCGGCGCGGAGGGGGGAGAGCCCCTGAGCCGCGAGGGCACCGATGGTGCCCGCCAGCACATCACCCTGACCTCCATTGGCCATGAAGGGGCCTCCGCTCACATTGTAGTAGCTGTTGTTCCTGTCGGCAATGATGCTGCGGGCACCTTTCAGCAGGAGGGTGCAGGGATTTGATTCCAGAAAACGCTGCACGATGTCGCGGCGGCGACCGCCGAGGGCATGTAAGCGGTTCATTTCGCCCGGATGCGGGGTGAGGATGTGGTTGCTGCGGAATGACCAGCCTCTTTCGGCGGCGGTGTTGAGCGCATCTGCATCCAGCACCACGGGGCATGTGGCGTGGGTGATGAGTTGCAGCAGAGCCTCAGACCGGAACTTGTCCTGGTGGCCTATGCCGGGGCCGATGACCCAGGCCTGCACCGACTGTGCCGAAAGCATGAGGGACGGCGGCAGGGGAGAAACCATCACTTCCGGGGTGACTCGCGCAGCCAGCAGGTCACAGACATCCTCCGGGCAGTAGAGGTTCACGAGCCCGGCTCCGGCTGCCACAGCGGCTTCGGCACACATCTGCGCCGCACCAATCATGCCCCTGCTGCCGGCGATGATACCGACGCGGCCCACGCGGTTCTTGAAATGGGAGTAGGGGCGGCGGGGAAGCCAACTGCGGGTGAGCTCGGGGCAGAGCACCTGTGCATCGGAGCAGGGGGGGAGCGTCACCTCCGGCAGCGGGATGCAGAGCAAGCGGCCCACGGCATCCTCTGCACCATCCACAAGCATGCCGGGCTTCACGCAGCCGATGGCGGCGGTGGCATCAGCCATCACCACATGCGCTCCGCCTCTGCCGTTATCGGCATTCAATCCGGTTGGTATATCAATGGATAACAGCAGGCTGCGGGGGGATTCGGCGCGCAGGGTGTTCATCTCGCGCACGAGCTCGGCGTAGACGGGACGCAGCTCGCCGCGAGCGCCGCTGCCCAGCAATCCGTCGATAATCAGCAGCCCCGGTTGGGGGGCGGGTTGCTTCGTATCAATCGGGGCAGTAATGCGGAAAAGCTCGCGGCGGGAATCCGGGGAAAGTTCCTCTGCCTCGCAGACGGCTCGCAGCGTGACCGGACAGCCGAAACGGGCGGCAAAGCCCAGGGCATCCCCGGCATTATTTCCCCGTCCGGCATAGACAACGACCCGCTGCGGATGGAGCCCGGCGGTGAGCGGTTCGCGTTGCCATGCCTGCCACAGCCGATCAATGACGGCATCCATCAGCTCGCCGGAAGTGACGGAACCTGTGGCGAAGAGTTGTTGCTCTGCCTCTCGAATCTCATCTGCTGTGGCTATTATCATGGCGGGAAATGGGTTAGCGTACGGTGACCCAGGTGCGGGTTGCCGTGGGGGCGAGGATGCGGGCGATATAGCCGTTCATGGTCTGCGGCGTGATTGCCTTGAGCATGTCGGGCAGGCGGTCGTTGTAGTCGGCACCCAGTCCCAGCAGGGTGTTGACGGCCATGGCGGAGCATTGCTTGCCGCAGGATTGGAGGGAGAGCAGCAGCCCGGTCAGCGCGGCAGAGCGGCTGCGCTCCAGGGCATCCACGGGCATTCCGTTTGCAGACAGCCCACAGAGGATATCCGAGAGGGCGGTGCGGGCTTCCTCCACCTGCTCCGGGGCAGTGCCCAGGTAGAAGTACAGGCAGCCGGTATCCAGCCCCAGCAGGGAAGCCGCTGCGGCGTAGTAGGCCAGCCCGCGGCGTTCGCGGATTTCGGAGAAAACAGGGCCGGACATATCGCGGCACCATTCCTCAAAGAGCGTTTGCAGGGGCACATCATCATCCGTGGCGGTGAGCGCAGGCAGGGCAACGACCAGCACGGCCTGCTCCTTGCCGGCAGAGATACTTTCATCCCCGGGCATCTGGGGCGGGGTAGGCGTGCCCGTGGCCGATACCCCGGCAGGCATGGAGCCGAAGAGATGTTCCGCCTGCTGCACCACGGCTTCCGGGTCAATATCCCCCGCCACAGCCAGCACGGCGTTGCGGCCGCACATCAGGCGCGCATGGTGTGCGGCCAGAGTGCTGCGGTTCAGGGCGCTGATGCTCTCCACCGTGCCGTCGCGATGGTTGCCGTAGGAGACTGTGCCGAAGCACAGCCTGCGGATGCGACGGAACGCCAGCGCGGCCGGATCCTCCTCCGAATCCAGCACATCGGCTATCATGGCTTTCTTCTCCGTTTCAATGGCCTCTGTTGGCAGAGCCGGATGCAGGACGGCATCCGCCAGCAGCTCCAGCAGGGAAGACAGGTCGTTCCGGAGGCATCGTCCGCTGAGACTCAGGGTGTTATTGCCGGCACTGCCGGAGATGGAAGCCCCCAGATTTTCCACTTCGTCGGCCCATTGCGCGGCGCTACGGGTGGCGGTGCCTTTCAGCAGGCATTCGGAGAGCAGGCTGTTGATACCGGCGGTCTGCTCCGTTTCCGTGGGGCTGCCGGCGCGCACCGCCAGCGTGGCGTGGGCCATGGGTACACGGCGGTCAATGCGGGTGACGATGCGCAGCCCGTTGGCGAGTTCATGGACGACCGGGGCACCCCCGATACCGATGGCGCTTTCCTCCGTCTGTGGCGGGTTGGTGCCGATGGGGTCAACACTCACTTCCGTGAGCCGCTCCGGGCGCAGGTAGGTGGCGGCAGCGCGTGCCAGCTCGGCGGCTGTCACCTGTTCCAGCGCGGCATCCCATTCTTCCATGCAGTTCAGATTGCGGTTCAGATGCCAGGACATGCCGACCGTGCCCGCCAGCCCCTGCACCGTGGACAGGGTGCGCAGCCGCGCCACTTTCATCTGGCGGCGAGTCCGCAGGCGCGCTTCCTCAAAATCGGCCTCCGGAAGCGTGCGGAGGTAGTCCAGCATGGCCTCGCGCAGGGTATCGCGGTCGGTGCGCTCCACATCGGCCTCCAGCACCAGGGCACCTTCTCCTTCGCGGTTCGGTATCATCATCACGCTCACATCGTGTGCCAGGCCTTCCTCATCGTGAAACTTCTTGTAGAGCCAGGCGCTGCGCCCCTCGCCCAGAATGGAGCCCAGGATGCTGATGGCGGCGGCATCCGGGTGGTTGGAATGCGGCACCCGCCAGGCCAGCATCAGCGTGGAGGTCGGTTGGGCAAACTCCCGGCGGTACAGACGCGGCCCCCACTGGCGTGCTTCTGCCGTGTGCGGGTGCGGTGGCAGCGGAGCGGCGGGCAGTTGCCCAACCTCTTCCTCCACGGCTTGGAAAAAGCTTTCTGTCGGCACATCTCCGGCGGCACAGATGAACACATTGCCGGGCACGTAGCGGCGGCGGTGGCTGTTCACCATATCGCTGTGACTCAGACGATTAAATGCTTCCGGCTCCCCGATGACCGGCAAGCGGCGCGGGTGGCTTTTGAAGAGGGTCGTGATGAGTGCGCGGTAGGATGCGTCCTGCGGGTCATCGTTGTACATGGCCATCTCCCGGCGGATGACATCGCGCTCGCGCTCGAATTCTTCCTCCGGGAAAGTGGGGTGAAACACCAGCTGTGCCAGCAGGTGCAGGAACTCCCGCCAGTGCTCTGCCGGACCGTCGATGTGGTACACCGTGCGGTCGGTGGAGGTGTAGGCATTCCAGCTGCCGCCCAGCGCGGGTACGCGTTCGTTGAGCTCCTGTCCGCTGAACTCCTCCGTCCCTTTGAACACCATGTGCTCAATCAGATGCGATATCCCGGCCCCGGCGTGTTCTTCCTCGTGTATCGACCCGCTTTCCACCCAGAACTGGAGCGATACCAGCGGCAGATTCCGCTGTGCTGCCACCATGGCCGTCAGTCCGTTCGGGCATACATGTACCTCGTGCTGCATACCCCTTCATTATGCCACATCTTTCCCCTCACAGACAACGCAGAATCGTGAATTCTTGCCTTTTTTTCATCAAATTCCCGAAATTCGGGAGTTACGTTCCCGAATTTCGGGAATTGTAACAGGTGAGGGGGAGCAAAAAACACCCCTCCGCATGGTGATGCAGGAGGGGTGCTTCTGATGAGAGGTTTTATTCGCCAATCCGTTTATTGGATAGCGGCGAGAGCCTGCTTGAGGTCATCGATGATGTCCTCAGCATCCTCGATGCCCACGGAGAAGCGGATGAGGTCGGGCTTCACGCCGGCTTCGATGAGCTGCTCGTCAGAGAGCTGGCGGTGGGTGTGGCTGGCGGGATGCAGCACACAGGTGCGGGCATCGGCCACGTGGGTCACGATGGAGGCGAGCTTCAGGCTGTCCATGAACTTGATGGCGCGCTCGCGACCGCCCTTGATGCCGAAGGTGACCACGCCGCAGGTGCGGCCGCCGTCGAACTGCTTCTGCGCCAGAGCGTAGTACTTGTTGGTGGGGAGCCCGGCATAGTTAATCCAGGCTACATCCGGTTGGCTTTCCAGGAATTCGGCCACCTTCTGGGCATTTTCACAGTGGCGGGGCACACGCAGGTGCAGCGTCTCCAGCCCCAGATTGAGCAGGAAAGCATTCATGGGCGAGGGGATGGAGCCCAGATCGCGCATGAGCTGGACGGTGCATTTGGTGATGTAGGCACCGGCACCGAAAGCCTCGGTGTACACCAGACCGTGATAGGATTCATCCGGCTGAGTCAGCCCGGGGAACTTGTCTGCGTGGGCATTCCAATCGAACTTGCCACTGTCCACAATCGCGCCGCCCACCTGGGTGGCATGGCCGTCCATGTACTTGGTGGTGGAGTGCATGACGATATCCGCGCCGTGTTCGAAGGGGCGGCAGTTCATGGGGGTGGCGAAGGTGTTGTCCACAATCAGCGGCACACCGTTCTTGTGGGCGATATCGGCCATCTTGCGGATATCGAGCACCTGCAGAGAGGGGTTGGAAATCGTCTCGGAGAACACGCACTTCGTATTGGGACGGAACGCTTTCTGAATTTCCTCCTCCGGGGCATCCTGATCCACAAAGGTGACCTCGATACCCAGCTTTTTGAAGGTGACGGCAAAGAGGTTAAAGGTGCCGCCGTAGATGGCGGAGGTGGAGATGAAGTGGTCGCCGGCCTCACAGATATTGAAGACGGCGTAGAACGAGGCCGCCTGACCGGAGGAGGTCAGAATGGCCGCCACGCCGCCCTCCAGCTCGGCAATCTTCTTTGCCACGCATTCGTTGGTGGGGTTCTGCAGGCGGGTGTAGAAGAATCCGGCTTCCTCCAAATCGAACAGGCGTGCCATCTGCTCGCTCGTCTCGTACTTGAAGGTGGTGGACTGGTAAATGGGCAGCACACGCGGCTCTCCCTTCTTCGGGGTCCAGCCGCTCTGAACGCAAATGGTGGAGGTTTTCATCGTACGCCCAGAATAGCATATCATTTCCTCGCCCGCAAGCATTATACCCGGCTTATCGGGCGATATGCCTGAGAAAATTCATTCGGGCAAGAGGTCTGGGTTCAAGCCGATTCTTCTCTCTGCCTGTTCCGGCTTCTGGGTATTCGTGACTGATTGAACGATAATTTTTTGCTTGTCATCGCTTATGTAATGCGATACCATACTTGGTGGAGGATGGATATAGTCTATCCTCTTTCTCTCTTCTGATAACTCTACTTTAGTGCTTTATGAAAAAGATAGCGATGGCGATGCTGGCCTTTTGCGGGGTGGCCGGGGCAGTCGGTGTGCCGGATGGCTACACACTGGTCATGGGCGATGAATTTAACGACGGTTCCCTCAATACAGATAATTGGGGGAAGTTTGAATACAATTCGGCCACGTCCAACTGGGTGCAGTTCATGTCCCAGGATGATGATATGTATGTGTTTGATACTGATGCCGGTACCTTGAATCTGAAAGCCCGCTATGGCGATTACTCATCGCAATGGAAGAGTCTACAGGGAGCCCCCTATGCAGAAGGTAAGACCTTTGCGGCAGGTGCCATCTATTCGAAGCTGGAGTTCCAGTACGGCTATGTGGAGGTGCGTGCACGCATGGATTCTGCCTGGGGGCTCTGGCCGGCTATCTGGCTGTACACCACGGATGGCAGCAAGGGGGGCGAAATTGATATGCTGGAGCATCTGAACTACTCCGGTTCCTATTATATCACCACCCACGGCAATGGTTCGTATCATACCACATGTGTCAGCTATGGGGATACCCGTGCGGATTGGCATACCTATGGCATGCTGTGGGAGGAGAACTGCATCACCATGTATCTGGATGGGCAGCAGGTGGCAACGTGGACCGGACTCCCGGCCCATGACATAGAAGGGAATATGTTCCAGTTGCGCCTGACGCAGCAGATCGGCGGTGATTGGGTGGGGTATTCGGCGGATACCATGATGAACACCCCCGCGCTTCAGAACACCATCAACAATAACTATGATGATGATGGAAATCTCATCGATTCCGACGGCAAGGATTATGAGATTGACTATGTACGTATCTACCAGAAGACGGAGTCGTCTGCCTTGCTGATGGCATCGCCGATGTCGCTGCGCAGCAGCGCGGCGGTTACCGTTCCGGAGCCTGCTACGGCTACACTCAGCCTGCTGGCTTTGGTTTCTCTGGCGGCTCGCCGCCGCCGCAAATGAACACCTTTCATTACATGGTATGAAAAAAATACTAATTACTTTGATGTGCCTTGCCGGAGTATCGCAGGCTGCTTTCGTCTGGATTGGAGGGGCGATTACGACCTCTGCCTGGGATAACCAGTATAACTGGGCCATCACCGGTAATACCTCATTTGGTGGCAATGATGGACACTGGGGGAATAAAGGTCCCGGTACGCCCGGTTCGGAAAAATGGGATACCATTACGCTGAATAAAGCTGCCGGCAGGATTGATGAGCTGGAGGGATGGGCTATCAAGCTGCGCCTTATCAGTTCGACGCTGACAGTTGACAACATTAAGAAATTTCAGATTGTAAATGATGTGATGCAGTTGGATATCGATTCCGCCTCAGCCCTGACCTTCTTGAGTTATAACGGCGGAAACGATGGAGGGCTCGCCACCATCAACTGCGAAGGCGTGTTCAATCTGGCCTATACAAAAAATCAGGGGGGCGAAGGCTTTGCTGCCTATCTGGGAAAAACCGGTATCATGAACCTGACCTCATCCAGCGGAACTGCCTATACGGCCAGGATTAAGTCATTGAATGCAAGTCTGGAAACGGATGCCATCAGAGGTGAGCGCAGCCTGATTACTCTGGGAGACAACATGAGCTTTGACTCAACCGAAACCTCCATTACCGTCACCGCAGCTGATAACTGGAAGAAAGTGAACAATGAGCAGGAAGCAGCGGCGGCAGCAGAGAGCGGTCAGGATACCTACTGGATTACCAGGAATGGTAAGGGTATCTTCCTGTCCTGGCTGAAAGGTGAGAGCGTGCCGGAACCCTCCTCCGCGACTCTTTCGCTCCTTGCGCTGGCAGCGCTGGCAGCCCGTCGTCGCCGTTGACGGATGTCGAAAAGGAACAATGAACGCCGTTGTTTGCCCGTCAGACAACGGCGCTTGTCGTATTTGCGGAAAATACTTGACGCAAGGGGTGGCGATGTTATACTGAACAACACTAACCCCCAACATACAGAACCATGATTGATTTCGAAAACGGATTTTTCAAGCTTTCTCCGATTGAACCCAAGTCAGTGGCAGACAAGGTGACCCCCCCTGCTGGTGGAGGGAGAAACGATAGTGGCGGTCTTCAAGACGATTCGTGATTTCGTCGTCTTTACCGACAAGCGGGTGATTTCGGCCAATGTGCAGGGTATCACGGGCAAGAAAGTGGACTACACCTCCCTGCCGTACAGCAAGGTGCAGGCCTATTCCGTGGAAACCGCCGGCACGTTCGACCGCGACTGCGAGCTGGACCTCTTCTACAGCGGGATTGGCCGGGTGCGCTTCGAGATAAAGGGGAACTGCGATATCGTGGCACTCAGCAAGCTCATCAGCTCCTTTATTCTCTGATTGACGACTGGCGAAATTTTTCATTCGCCAATCGTCATTCAATATCTCATTCACTCCGCAGCTCTTTTTTCGGGCGGTGGGGTTCCAGCATCCTGCGGGCGGCGCGTGCACGGGCGCGAGCCTGCTTGCGGGCTTGGTTGTGGAGGTGGCGCTGCATGGCAAAGGGCTTTTTGCCATGGCTGTCCACCGGGTGGGAGGTGCCGTCCGTCTCGATGACGGATGCCTGCATGTTGTCCTTGAAGCAGGCATCCAGAATATCCTGCACCCGCCGTGCCAGCGCGGGGTTTTCAATGGGTATCATCATTTCCACGCGGCGGTCGAGATTGCGGCTCATCCAGTCTGCGCTGGCGATATAGACCAGCGGGCTGCCGCCGTTGTGGAAGGTGAGGATGCGGGCGTGCTCCAGGTAGCGATCCACGATGCTGATGATGCGGGTATTGGCCTGTGCCTGCGGGGTGCCCGGTGCCCAGCAGCAGATGCCACGGATGTTCAGCCGGATTTTTACCCCGGCCTCTGCCGCCCGCTCCAGCGCGGACATGATTTCCGCATCGTTGAGCGAGTTCATCTTCGCGCGGATTTTGGCTTTTTCCCCTTGGAGGGCGCGCTGTGTTTCCGCATTGATGAGGTCGAGCAGGCGGGACTTCATCATGGTGGGGGAGGGGAAGGCACGGCGGAACTGCATGAGGCGGGTGAGCCCCATGACGGAGTTGAAGAACTGCGAGGCATCGGCCCCCAGATTTTCATCGCAGGTGAGCAGGGAGAGGTCGCTGTAGATGCGGGCGGTATTCTCGTTGTAATTGCCGGTGCCGATGTGGCAGTAACGGCGTAGCGAGCCGTTCTCGCGCCGGACAATGAGCATGATTTTCGCGTGAGTCTTGAAGCCTTTCACACCGTAGACCACCTGCACGCCGGAGCGCTGCAGCTGCTCGGCCTGTGCCAGATTGTGGCTTTCGTCAAAGCGGGCCTTGAGTTCCACCAGCACGGTGACTTGCTTGCCGGATTCGGCAGCGCGGCAGAGTGCGCGGATGAAACGGGAGTTTTTCGCCGTGCGGTAGAGCACCTGCTTGATGGCTACCACATCCGGGTCGGCCGCTGCTTCCTCGATGAGCTTCACCACGGGTTCGTAGCTTTCGTAGGGATTGTGGATGAGAATATCCCCCTCCGCTATGTTCTCGAACATGGTCAACTCCGGGTCAACTCCGGCGGGCCAGCTGGGCGTCCAGGTTTCAATCTTGTATTGGTCGTTGCCGGGCTCGAAAGCCATCTGCCCGAAGTCCACCAGCCGCAGCAGCCCCGGTACACGGTAAATGGCATCCTCTGCCGCCCCGACGATGCCGGCCACGCGGGAGATGAAGCTCTCCGGGGTGTCCGCGGGGATTTCCAGACGCACACAGTCGGAGAATTTGCGGGCCACCAGCACCTCGCGCATCTCGTGGGCGAAGTCGCCGCCCTCTTCCTCCGTCACGGCGATATCGCCGTTGCGGGTCACGCGGAAGGGGTGGCAGCGCAGCACCTGTTCCCCGGGGAACAGATGCCGGATGTAAGCGGCAGAAAGTGATTCCAGCATCACGTAGCGCCCACGCCCCAGCACGGCGGATTCCACGCGGCGGGGCAGTGAATCCGGCAGCGTGACCGCCACGAAACGCGACCCTTTCCCGCTTTCTTCGCTTTGCAGCTCGACCCCCAGAATGATGCTGAGATTGGGCAGGGTGGGGGGTATCTCCACCTCCATGGCCAGCGGGGTAAGCAAGGGGGCGATAGAGGAGATGAACTGCTCCTCCAATGCTGCACGCTGCATTTCCGTGAGCGAATCGCGCGTCAGCGGGCTCAGCCCGGCTTCCTCCAGCTGCGGCATGAGCTCCCGGCTCAGCAAATCATACTGTTCCTCCACCATGCGTCCGGCGCGGGTGCGGATGAGTTCCAGCTGTTCCGTGGGGGTGAGCCCGGTCAGATCCCGCTTGGCTTTGCCGCTCTGCCGCAGCAGGGTCAGCCCGCCCACGCGCACCTGAAAGAACTCATCCAGATTGCTGGCGGTGATGGAAAGGAACTTGAGCCTCTCCAGCAGGGGTAAACCCTGCCGCCGGGCCTGATTCAGCACCCGTTGGTTAAACTCCAGCCACGATATTTCCCGGTTGATATACATATATGACGTTGAATTCTCTGCCCCGTCCCTCAGTTTATCATAAGCGTTTCGGTGGGTCAAGCTTGCTTTTCCGCATCAGCAGGGAGAATTTCAGAATGAAAAGTGTAAAAACAAAAGCAACGCCCAAAAGTCTCCCAAAAAGTCTCCGA
>CAYYKC010000002.1:0-57827 GCA_964471605.1 uncultured Akkermansia sp.
AAAAGGATACGGGGGATAGGACTCGAACCTACGACCTCCACCATGTCAAGGTGTTGCTCTACCAACTGAGCTACCTCCGCATTAGTGGGATGGGCAGGGATGGATTCGAACCATCGAAAGCAAACGCTAGCAGATTTACAGTCTGCCCCCTTTGACCGCTCGGGAACCTACCCACTTGTTTTGCAGGCCGCTGGCGCGGCGTGCGGCGAGACTTTACACGATTTTGTCGGCTATTGCAAGTCTTTTTTAAATTTTCTGCAATTTTTTCGCTTTGTAGTTGCGGATGGTGGGGATGAGGAAGATGATACCCAGCAGAATAACGCCGAAAGAGAGGTACTGCCCCTGCGTGATACCGTGCCAGACATCGGCATCCGGTTCCTTGAAGCATTCGGAGCTGATGCGGGCAGCGGCATACAGGAAGCAGAACAGGGAGCAGAAAATGCCGGTGGGGGCTTCTTTCCATTTCAGACGCAGGGTCATGAGGACGATGAAGATGATGAGTCCCTCGCCTGCGGCCTCGAAGAGCTGAGAGGGGTAACGCGGGTTGAGGAATTGCCCCAGGGCTTCGCGCACGGATTCGTTCTCGCGGCAGAGCTGCAGCATGGCATCATAGAATCCCTGGCGGGGCAGGGGGGCACCGGCGGCCTGTTCCATAGCATGGACTGCGGCGAGCTGCTGTTCGAGGGGGAGGGAGGCCATTTCCATGGGGAATTTCATGGCAATGGGATTATCCGCAGTCGTGATGCGCCCGTAGAGTTCGCCGTTGATGAAGTTGGCAAGACGCCCGAAGCAGATGCCGATGGGGGCAACGATGGCCAGCCCGTCCACCAGCGCCGGAATGCTGTGCTTGTGCTTCCGGGCATACCATATTCCCACCAACAGGACGGCCAGGATGCCGCCGTGGGAGGCCATGCCGCCTTCCCAGACCCGCAGCACCCACAGCGGGTCGGCACACAGTCCGCTCCATCCCTCGCGCGGAAGCCAGTAGAAGAAGAATTCGCCGAGTCGCCCCCCCATCAGTACACCGAAGATGCATACAGCGGTGATGAAATCACCCAGCTTGTCCGGCTCCACGCAGTACAGCTTCTTTTTGGAAAGCTGCAACAGGACCAGGTATCCCAGCACAAAACCGGCTACGTATGCCAGTCCGTACCAGCGGAGTGCCAGCGGAGTACCGGGTATTTCCACAAGAATGGGGTCCAGATGATGGATGTAGGTGGCTAATGCGTTCATGGTCGCGTTGCTATATATCATATCAGGCGGGCGTCTCACAAGGCAAAAGTCTGGCTGCGGCTTCCTTTTACGCGGAGAGGTACGGCGTTGTTTCAAAAAAAATGGCTGTAAAACAAGTTTCTTCTCGCCAAACGGGAGAGGATTGTGTATAAGTATAGACGCATCTGATATTTTTTACCATGATTAAGAAGCTTTTTACCTCTCTGTTGGTGGCGGCGCTGTGCAGTCTGCCCGTGGTGAGTGCTCAGTCTGCGGAATCCGTGCGCGTTTCGCTCAAGAAAGGGCTGTCTGCCGGTGATATGGAAGTGACGCGTGTGATGCCTCCCGGCACTACCGGTGCTTTCTACAATTCCAAGGATGTGAAGCCGCTCAAGGGTGAGCACATGTATGCCTGGCATGTGGTGCGTATTCCGCTGCAGGTGGCCGCTCGTGCAGGCTCGGATAAACCCATGTTTGTGGATGAGCTGGAGGTAAAGGTGCATGTAGTGATGATGGGTGGCAAGGGTGCTGATAAACCGCTTCTGCTGACGAAGGATATCACCTATGTCGATATCCCTCTGGAGCATACTGCCAATGATGACGGCACGGTGGTGAACGTGGGCGTGTTCCTGTCCCCGACGGATGCCATGCGTATCTGCGGCCCGGATGTGAAGAACCCGGAGCTTGCCAAGCGCCTGGGTGCCGTGGCGGTGACGGCCAAGTTCAAGGGCAGCGCCTGCAACAATACCTCTGCCAATCCCGGTCTGGTGATTGCTCGTGAGCTCAAGGATAAGCTGACGGGTTCCTGGTGGAAGAAAGAGGATGCTGATAATGCCGGTGTCACCCTGAAGAGCATTGCCGAGACTCCCTTTGCTCCCTACTACAGCCCCGTGTTCCCGGCTACGCGTCCCATGTACGGTGAACCCTTCTCCCCCGCTGCTGCCGGCATCTCTGCTCTGGGCACTACGACAATGCCGGGTGGCTCTTCCGCCGCTACGGATACTTCTTCCGCTTCCGTTGATTCCACGACGGATACATCGGCTGACACGACGACCGAAACGACCGAGGATACTTCTGCTACCGGCGGTAAGAAGAAGAAAGGCAAGAAAGGTAAGCGTAATCGCTGATTTCTGCCTGCGGCAACCTTGGGAAACTCACTTCAACTGAATTAACAGAAAAAAGGTATTTATGGCTGAATATAAGACAACGGTGGCCTTGGAAATTGGCGCGCAGAGCGTCACCATGGCTGTCTTCACTCCGGCCGGACGTGGCTTTGCGCTTTCGCGCTACGCCCGCAGGGATATCCTTCTCGACCCGGTCGAGGAGGGTATGCGTATGGACTATGTGAGCAATGCCATCGGCGAGATGGTGGCAGAGCTGAAGGTAAAGGGAAGCGATGTGCGTAATGTTGTCTCCGGGCAGCAGGTATTCATGCGTTTCATCAAGCTGCCTGCCATTGATGTGGAAGACATCGCCGAGCAGGTGGAGATGGAAGCGCAGCAGCACATCCCGTTCCCCATGGAGGACATCATTTACTCCTACCAGGAGCTCGCAGACCGCGATGACGGCGAGCGCGAAGTGCTCCTGGTGGCCATCAAGAAAGATGTGCTGGACAACCTCAACACACAGGTGGAGGGCAACAGCCTCCGCACGGTGGCTGTGGACTGCTCCATTACCTCGCTCTTCAATGCTTTCTGTGCCAGTTATCCGGAGGAAACAGAGCCGGTGATGCTGCTGGATATCGGTGCCAAGACCACGGATATCATTTTTGCGGAGGATGGTCGTTTCTTCACCCGTTCCGTGACGGCCGCCGGTGCCTTTGTTACCAACAGCATTGCCCGTGAGTACGGCCTCAGCTTCCGCGATGCCGAGAAGCTCAAACTGGAGAACGGTGTCGTGTCCCTCGGTAACGGCCATACGGACGATATGGATGCGGACGATGCCGCCCTGGCAACGACGATTCGCAACGCCATGAGCCGCCTCAGCTCGGAAGTGCAGCGCACGGTGAATCATTATCGCGCCCAGTATCAGGGAACGCCTCCCACCAAGGCATATATCTGCGGTGGTGGTGCACGCTTGGCATACACACTGGAGTTCCTGCAGTCCACGCTCAACATTCCGGTCGAATACTTTAACCCGCTGCAGGCATTCAGCATTGGTTCCAAGGTGGACGAGGAAGCTCTGGATCAGGATGCCATCTGTCTGGGTGCTGTGGCCGGTGCGGCCGTTTCCGCTGCCAAGGTGGGTCAGTTCAATATCGACCTCGTGCCCACCAGCGTGGGTAAGGATCGTGCGGAGAAAGCCTTGCTGCCCAAGGTGGCGGTGGCCGGTCTGCTGGCACTTGCCGGTGCCGGGTTCTTTGCCTACACGGCCAATGATGCCGCCGCCAAGGCGGAGCGTGTTCTTGCCAAGGCTGCCCCGGCAGATGAGCGTGTGGCTCGTCTCAGCAGCCAGATTGAATCCATGCAGTCCAAGTATGCGGCGGAGGTCAAGAAGCTCAAGGAGTATTCCGAGCTGTACAGCTCCCGCTACGCCTACGCCGATGTGCTCAAGCAGCTTTCTGCCAAGAGTTCCTCCATCAAGTTCTGGGTGTCGGAGATTGCCCCCCTCATCAACTACGATGTGGATAATACCTCGCTGGTGAATGCCACCGATGTGAAAGGTGTGAAGCTTATCGACATGAACCGCAGCCGCAGCGGCAACAAGGAGTCCTCTATCAATAAGGCTCCCGATCCCGCAGGTGGTAAGAAGAGCAAGGGTGAGCCCATGGTGACGGCCATCTATGTGAGCGGTTTCACCATCAAGACCCCCGGTGATACCCGCAGCATGAATCACCGTCAGGCTATCTATGATTTGGTGTCCCATAATTTCGATGAACGCAGTGCGGATTCCCTCTTCGCCTACGAGAACTCCAAGGTGCAGAGCAACCTTAACCACTACTTCCAGTTCCTCGATGCCAAGGCGTTGAAGAAAGAAAAGATGGACTATGTGGAGAAGTTCATGATGGTGATGCCGCTCAAGAACCCCATTGCCATTCCCGAACTTTCCGGCGGCGCTCGCAAATAACCTTTAACCATACTTTTTTCAACAATGAATATCAGTGAAAATAAGCGTGTGGTGGCTCTCTCTGCCGTGTTCGCAATCGCGTTCGGAGGTATTGTCTACTATGGCTTTGGCAAAACTCAGGAATACGCTGCCACGCAGAACAGTCTGCGTGAAATCAGCGAGCGCTTCGAGGGTTACGAATCCGCACAGTTCCCCCCCACTCAGGCCACGCTGAAGGAGCTCCAGAAAGCGGTGGATGAAGTCAAGGCCGTGAACAAGGAAATGCAGGAAGACCTCAATCGCTACGCATCCTATTGCTTCGGTGACGGTAAGCAGATTTCCGCTCAGGATTTCCAGAACCAGCTCCGTGCTGCCATTTCCAAAATCGGTCAACTGGGTGCCTCCAAGGGGGTGACCGTCGGTGACCCGGCTGCTGATCTGGGCTTCGGTGCCTTCAAGAATGCCGCCCCTGTGCAGGATGATGTGCCTTTCCGCAGCTTCCAGCTCAAGGCCGTAGAGCGTGTCGCGGAGCATATCATCAACTCCGGTGCCACCGTGGTGCTGGATAAGGTATACTGCGCACCGCTGCCTCCGGAAGCTGCTGAGGCAGCCAAGCCGAACAGCCGCAAGGCCAAACCCCAGTTCCCCCTCTCTTTCGAGGTGGCCATGGAGGTGAAGCGCGGCGCTCTGCCGAATATCGTTAACTCTATCGTGGCTGACAAGGACTTCATGCTGACCATTACCGGTATCGCAGGTAAGGGCATGGAGACGCTGCCGCTGATGGATGATTATGTCGCTCCGGGTGCACCCTCTTCGCATGGTGAGGATGTGGGCGCTGCCTCCTCCGCCAATCCGGCGGAGAATTCATCCCGCGTGGTGGCTGTCCGTAAGACGGGTAATCCGGATGAGACGGCTCGTGTGCACCTCAATATCCAGGTGCTCTATTTCAACCCCGCCAAGACCAAGTAACATTTTAACCTGATTTCTGAAACATGGCTGATAATTCAAATCCCGGCAAGCAGGCGCTCATCATTGGTGCCGTTCTCGGTATTGCAGCGGCTGCGTACGGCGGTTACTTCATGAGCACCGCCGAGACGCAGATTCCCGGTACTTCCGTAAGCGATGGTAAAAAAGACTCCGGTCTGACGGCTGAGGCAATTGCTCTGCGTGACAGCGTCAAGCAGGATCGCACGGTGAAGGACTGTGCACCCGAGGGAGCTGTCATTAATGGTAAACCTCGTCTGGCGCCGATGCTGTTCTCTACGGAACTCTGGCAGATTACGGTGGATAGCGCCAAGAAAACAACGATAATTGACATCTACGACCCGAAGGCTGCCAACATTCATCAGGATGTCCCGAACAGCTGGTTCCTGGCCAATGGCTTGTCGGATGTCCTCGGCCGCTCTGATGCTCTTTCTCTGGATAGTGACTCCGATGGGTTCACGAACGCCGATGAGCATGCCGCCAAGACGAAGCCCACGGATGCCACCAGCTATCCGGCCCTCGTGTTGCAAGGGGCCGCTCCTCGCTTGGAGGTGGTGAAGGTAGAGACCGCCCATGCATTCATTGCAGTGGACAACATGTTCGCTTCCGAATCCAATCCTTCCTCCGTGGGACTTCGAGTGTTTGCCAAGTCGTCGGATACATCGCCCCTTTGCAAGAAAACGCTCAAGCCCGGCGAATCCTTCGGCCTGACCAAGGACGGCGCGCAGACTCGCTTCACGGTTGTCGGTTTCGAAAAGAAGGACTTCCCGGATTTTACCGGTGCCATGTCTCCGGAGAATGTGGTGCGCGTTCGTGATAACGAAACGGCCGCCGCTGATAAGGAGTTCGTGATTCGCGCGGGTAAGTCCACCTCTCCCAAGGAGAAGGGAACCCCCAACGAGAAGGGACGGCAGATTAACGATACCACGGCAACACTGCGCGTGACTGCCGGCTCTGCTCTCGGTAAGCCGGAAGGTACCGTGAAAGTTCAGCTTTACAGCACCTTCGACATCCCCGGCGGTTATTCCTCCGGTGAAAAAATGTCGGCCACACTGGAGACGGTGGATGCCTCCGGCAGCGTCAATATCCGCCTGAATGGGGCAGAAAGTCCCATCAATGTGCCGGTGGCTTCCAAAAAATAACTGAAAACAACCATTTCTTTCAAAAAAAAGAGACATAAACCTTGGAAAAATAAAAAGCAGACTTTACAAAGGAAAAGATTTCTGTCATAAATATAGCATTACCATGAACCACGCACCTCTCATTAACTCCAAACGTTTGTTGGCATTGATGGCCGTTGCTGCATCCTGCCCGTTTGTGCAGGCCAGCACAGTCGGCTATCTTCGCACGACATCGGCAGTGGCTCCGTCCAGTGCACAGCCCGCTGTGCAGCAGGCCGTGCAGCCCGTTGCTCCTGCTCCCGCCGTTGCTCCTGAACAGGGCTATCTGACCCCCGCAACGGCTGCCGGAACCAGCGAAGTAGGTCCCACTGCCGTTTATGCCGGTACACAGGACAGCATTAACAGCCGTGAAGCTGCCCGCCGTCGCGCAGAAGTGCAGAACGCCATGCAGCTGCTGCAGGATGGCCGTACTGCCTATGCTGAGAAGAAGTACCAGGAAGCTCTCGATAACTACAAGGAAGCTTGGAAGCGTATTCCCAAGGCTCCTGCCACCCAGAAGCTTCAGGAATTCATCGTAGCCAGCATTGGCGATGCCTCCATTGCCGTTGCCATTGAGTGCTCCCGTGTCGGTCGTTATGACGATGCCGAACAGCTTCTGCTGGAAGTGCTCAGCCGTGACCCCAACAACAAGCGTGCCCGCAAGGAACTCTCTCTCCTGCGCGACCCCGTTCGCAACAATCCTGCTCTGACTCCTGAGCATGTCAAGAACGTCGAAGAGGTGCAGCGCCTGCTGAATCTGGGTTATGGTCAGCTTGACCTTGCTCAGTACGATCAGGCATACGAGACATTTAACTCCGTTCTTCGCATCGACCCGTACAACAGCGCCGCCCGCCGTGGTCAGGAAGCTGTGAGCCGTCGTCGCTCCACTTACTATCGTTCCGCTTACAACTCCTACCGCGCCAAGGCTCTGTCTGAGGTGGATGCGCTGTGGCAGGAATCTCTGCCCTCCGAACTGCCCGAAATTGAGCTTGGTGGTTCCATCTCCGCTCCCATCTCCGAAGGTGTCATTCGCAATCAGGAAAACCTTAACAACCTGAAGATTGCCCGCGCCAGCTTTGAAGAGACCCCCGTGGAGGATGCGCTGGACTTCCTGCGTGCTGAGGCTCGCAAGTCCGGTATGCAGGTGAACTTCATTTTTGAGAAGCCCCAGCAGGCTCCCACTCCCGCCGCCGCTCCCGTGGCTTCTTCCTCTGATGATGAGGAGGACGAGGAAGGCGAGGAGGAAGAGGAGGTCGCCGCTCCGGTGGCCGTGGTGCAGCAGCTGCCCCCCGCCATCATCTCCAAGCTTGAGCTGGAGAACCTGACGGCAGCGGAACTCCTCAAGCGTATCTGCGATTCTACCGGCTGCGCTTTCCGCGTGGAAGAGAACGCCGTGGTCGTGTACCAGAAGGGTGCTTCCAATCATCGCATGGTTCGTCGCTCCTGGCCGGTGCGTCCTTCCTTCCTGAACAGCAGCTCCGGCGAGGAGGAAGAGGAGGAGTCCGGGGACGATTGGGGCGGTGGCGGCAGCGGCGGCAGCAGCCGTCTGAAGATTGACCCGAAGGCAGCCCTTATCGCCATGGGTGTGAACTTCCCGCAGGGTGCTACGGCTACCTACTCCCGTGCTACCGGCCAGCTGACCGTGTACAATACTGAGGATGAGCTTGATGCCGTTGAAGAAGCCATCAACATCTTCCGTCAGGATATGCCCAAGATGGTGAAGGTGAGCGCCAAGTTCGTGGAAATCTCCCAGCAGAATGATGAGGAGCTCAGCTTCGACTGGGTTATCAACCCGTTCTCCATCAATGATGCCGGTACGGCATTCCTCGGTGGTGTCAGCGGTGCTAATGCCTCGACTCCCCGCTCCTTCAGCGACTTCGTGACCAGCGGCGGTACGGCCTACGCCAACATGCATCACAATGGCGGTTCCTGGCCCATCAGCTCCAACGGTTCGCTTTCCTCCGAGACGGATACCATCACCAACGGACTCATGACGGGTGGCCTTCGTTCCGGCTCCGGTGCCATCAACAGCAGCGCCATCCAGAACCTGGTGGCATCCGGTTCTGCCGGTGCTTCCGCTACTTCCAATCCGGCTCCCGGCATCCTGTCCCTCTCCGGTATCTATGATTCCGGTTCCTTCCAGGGCATCATGCGCGGCCTTTCCCAGAAGAAGGGCGTGGATATCATGTCTGCTCCGAGCCTCGTCATCAGCAGTGATGCTGAGATGGAGTACGCCCCGACCCCCGATCCTCTGGCTTCTGACCAGAATGACGAGACGGGCTGCGCCAAGATTGAGGTGATTCGTCGCTTCATCTATCCGGTGGCCTATGATGAACCCCAGATTACTTCCAACAGCAGCAACAATAATAATAACGACAATAATAATGGTTATTCCGGCTCCATGCCTGTTGCTGCTCCTGCCAACCCCTCCGAATGGGGTGTGGAAGAAGTGGGTATCATGATGCGTTTCCAGATTGAACCCTTCCAGAAGGGTGATGGCGATATCGTTCGCTTCAAGCGTTTCGAAATCCGCGTGGTCGACTTCGAAGGCTTCGTGAACTATGGCTCTCCGATTACCGCCGGTGTGGCCAACGAGAACGAAATCGAGCACATTACGCTGACGGATAACCGCATCGATATGCCCATCTTCAGCCGTCGCTACATCAACTCCAACCCCTGCGTGTATGATGGTCACACCATCGCCATCGGTGGTTTGATTGAGGATGAGGTGCAGAAGGTGGAGGACAAGGTGCCCGTATTCGGTGACCTGCCCCTTATCGGTCGCTTCTTCCGCAGCAATGCCGAGTCTCACGTTCGTAAGAACCTCATGATTTTCGTGACGGCAGACGTGATTGACCCCTTCGGTAAGCCGCTGCGTCAGCGCCAGACCGGTCGCGGTGAAGATGCCGCAGCCTCTGTGGGTGCACTGCCCGGTCTGTTCCCGGATGATGGTGTGGCTCAGCCCTGATCATCACAGGTTCATTGGTAATTTTGCCCACTCTGCCTCGGCAGAGTGGGCTTTTACGTTATTTTTTTTACGTTTTTTTCAGATTTTTTGCAAAAAGAGGTGAATAAAGCTTGCCATGAACACCGGGATGTGATAAATTGCCCCTGCGCCGGTGGCGAATCAATGTCTGGATCGTCTAGAGGCCTAGGACTCGCGCCTTTCACGCGCGCAACACGGGTTCGAATCCCGTTCCAGATGCTGAAAAGACCTGTTCCCATGCGGAACAGGTCTTTTTTTAACGGTCAGCTGATGAATATGCAGCAAGTGCAACAACAATCGAAGTGGCTGGATACGGATGAGCTCAAGAAGCTGTTGATGCTCATGGTGCCGCTTTATATAGCCAACCTGATGCACATGGGAATGGGGGTGGTGGATACGATTGTGGCGGGTCGGGCCGGTACGGGGGAATTGGCAGCGGTCGCTCTTGGAGTATCGGTCGCAGGTCCCATTACCATTGCCATCAGCATGGTGTTGTCTATCGTAGGGCCTATTGTTTCACGGTATCGCGGAGCAGGGTATGAGTCTAAAGTGGGGCTGTTGCTGAATAACGCACGTTATGCGGCTGTGGTGTTGCTGGTAGTAATGCTGCCGGCATTGCATCTGGCTTCTTTTGCTTTTTCCGCGGTAACGGATGATGCGCTGCTGGCAGAGAAGGCAAGGGAGTACGTGTACTACATCATGCTGGGCTCCCCGGCTGTGTTGCTGATGCGTATTGCACAGGGTAACTTCGAGGGTTTCGGCCAGACGCGCCCGGCTATGGTGATTTCCCTGTTGGGGGTTCTGGTGAATATCCCGTTGGATTTTGCTTTCGTGTTCGGCTGGGGAGCTCTGCCTGCGTTCGGTGGGCCGGGCTGTGGCTTGGCGACGGCGCTGATTCAGTGGTTGATGTGTCTGGGGATGTATGTGCTGCTGTTCTGTTCGCGGCATCGTGTGCGTACCCGGCAGATGTGGGTGATGCGCGGGATGGAAGGGAGCCTGGTGAAGGCGATTTTTCGTCTGGGGATTCCGTTGGGGGTGGCATCGCTGTGTGAGATGACGTTCTTCAGCGCGGTGGTGCTGGTTATTGCGCCGTTGGGAGAACTGATGGTAAGTGCACAGCAAGTGGCCATCAATGTGTCGGGTGTAATTTTCATGCTGCCGCTCAGTCTGGGGATTGCCGGTTCCATTCGTGCGGCCTATCACCTGGGGGCGGGGAATGCGGGAGCTTTTGATGCGATGGTGCGCACGCTGCTGGTTCTGGCTTTTGCGCTGGTCAGTCTTTTCATGCTGTTGACTCTGTTTTTCCGGCAGGAAATCGTGTCGCTCTACACAGAGTCAGCACCCGTGATTGCCACGGCAACTGTGCTATTGTTTTATTGTGCCGTGTACCAGATACCGGATGCGCTCCAGGTTATCATGAGCGGCTTGTTGCGCGGGTGCCACGATACGACTATCATCACTTGGGTGAGTCTGGGTAGTTATTGGTTGGTGGGTTTCCCGCTTTCCTGTATCCTGATTCGGACGGACTGGATTGTGTCCGCCATGGGGCCGGCCGGTGCCTGGATTAGTTTTATTGTGGCCTTATCGATTGCGGCCGTGTTTTTTACGGTGCGTTTCCTGCGTACGCGGAAGAAAGTTTTTTCTGAGCGTTGAATTCGGGCTTGCAACCGGGGCAAAAAGGTGTATAATCCCCGCAGATGTTTTCTCGAGGTATCAGCAACAGGACAACGAAGGTGCAGGATGCTTTCTGCAGCTCGTTTTATTATTATCTGTTGAACTGATCATCGGGAAGCCTCATTCGCGCCTCGACGGCGCCGCATTTCGTTCTACCGGGCTTCCGCAAGCCCGGTTTTTTTATTATATACTCCAAACCAAACACACATCATCATGATTACATATTCCTATCGATACGCCGGATTCAGCATCGCCGCATTTACTTTCAACCATGTTACCATTCACTCATTAAATCATCTCCTACAACCATGACCGTTCATTCTCACGATATTCTTCCGGCTGTCTGCCGCCCGTTCATTGCCGTTTGCGGGATTACCAGCCGGAGTCAGGCCGACTGTGCCGTTGCCTTTGGTGCTCGCTGCCTCGTATTTGATTTTCATTCCAACGCACTACGGAGTGTTTCCGTAGAACAGGCTTCTCATATTGCTTCTGTTAATGTGGCCCGACTGGGCAGCTTTGATGCTGATGACGGAGCAACAATTCGTTCCGTCATGTTGCGAGCACGGTTGGATTTTGCCGTGCTGCATGGTTTCTGCGAGCCCGCAGCAGCCGCGCGGGAACTGGGAGCGGGGCGCATCATCCGGGCGTTTCCCGGGGCAACTGTGACGCAGGAGGAGCTGGATGACTGGACACCGCATTGCTCCGGATTCCTGATTCATGCGGAAGATGAAGCACAGCTTCGCCGCATTGCCGGATTGAAGACCCCCTTGCCCCTCATCCTGCGATTGGCGGACAGCCGGGGGAGGTTCGGTGACTTCCGGCCGGATGGAGTGGCGTTGGAAGTTCAGGAAAGCCGGGCGCTGTTGTCAGAGATACAGGCGGTTCAATCAGCTTAATCCCGCAGAAGCAAGGATGTCGAGAATCTGCTGCCGGGGTTTTTCCGGCCAGCATTTATTGGCTGCGGGGCTGGCCGGGCTGGGGTGCAGGATGGTGCCGAGGGTGAATGACATGGCGGGCAGGGCGGCAGCGGCGAGCTCCAGCTGTTTGAGGGCGTAGCCGCCCACCCCGATGAGACAGCGCGGTTGCAGAATCTCGATGATACGGCAGAGATGCCGCCGGCAGGCAGCATCAATCTGTGCCACCTGCTCTTTCGGCAGCTGGGTCGGGGGAATGTTGGCACCACTCTCGCTCATCCAGATAAGCGGGCAATAATTCGCCACATAGGCTTTGCTGAAAAAGGCTTCTGCCGTGCCGTACATCTCTTCGAATAAGCCCCAGAGACGGCGACCGCTCACCTCTGAACGCGGGCAGTTGAAACCCTGCACCGGGCGTTTGGGATGCGTGGCCGGCGGTTGCCCGATGGAGGCTGTGATACCCATCCACAGCGTGACAGCGGCAATTTCACCGAAGGGAACGCCGGTCTGTGCCATGCCGAAAGGTCCCGGGTTCATCCCCAGATAGAGGACATCCTTTCTGCCTGCTCCGAAGCGGCGGATGTAGGCTTCATGTCCCTCCCAGGCATATTCCAGCGGATTGTAGGTATAGGCCACGGGGGAGTCGAAGCGGAGTGCATTCATATCTGCACTGAGTCGGCGTGCTGCGGAGATAAGCTCATCTGTCTGCATGACAGAAGCATATCATATATCTGTGTGTCTGCCAATCATTATCAGCTTGAAAAATAAGTGCGCCTCAGGTAGAATCGCTCGCGTGAAGATTATTGCCATTGCTAACCAGAAGGGTGGTGTGGGTAAGACCACCACGGCCGTGAACCTGTCCGCTGCGCTTGCAGCACGCGGCAAACGCGTGCTGCTTATTGACATGGACTCACAGGCCAATGCCAGCTCCATGCTGGGGGTGGAGGTGGAGAGCAGTGACCAAAGTCTCTACCCGGCCCTTATCGGCAATGCGCTGATGGAGGATTTGGTAGTGCCCACGCACCGCCGTAATCTGTCGCTGGTGCCGGCGCACATGGATTTGTCCGGCGTGGAGGTGGAGCTGACGGTGAACGGCACGCATCTGAGCTGCATGAAGGATGCCATGACCGGGCTGCGGGAGAGCAATTTCTACGATTACGTGTTTCTGGATACGCCGCCTTCGCTGGGTGTGCTGATGACCTCTTCCCTCTGCGCCTGCGATGAGGTGCTCACGCCGATGCAGTGCGAGTCTCTATCGCTGGAAGGTCTTGCCAAGATTCTGTATGTGATGGAGCAGATCCGCGACAGCGGGGCCAACCCGAACCTCACGCATGAGGGTGTCATCATGACCATGTTCAGCAATACCAAGCTGGCCAATGAGGTGATTCGCCAGGTGAGGGAGAACCTGCCGGACAAGATATACAACGCCGTCATCCCTCGCTCCGTGCGCGTGGCAGAGGCTCCCAGCTTTGGCAAGACCATCATGGAACATGACCCCTATGGCAGCGCCTCGTTGGCCTATCAGGCAGCGGCTAAGGAGTTCATCGCCCGCCACCGCCGCTGATTCACATGCTGGATTGGCTCTACCCGAATACCTGTGAGTTCTGCGGTGAGCTGAGCGATTCGACCATCTGCCCCGCCTGTCTGGGTGCCATGGAGCGTGTGCCGCGGCCGATTTGTCTCCATTGCGGAGCACCCACCTATGGGCTGGCGGAGAATGGGGACAGCTGCCGTGCCTGCCGCCCTTTTCCCCGTGACTATGACTTTGCGCGTGCGGCTCTGCTGCGTACTCCGCAAGTCATGGAGTTGGTGCATGCGTTCAAGTACGGGCGAGCCGGGCATTTGTGCCGTGCGCTGGCTCCTTTGCTGGCGGATTTGTGGGAGAATACCCCGCAACTGAGCAGCTGTCGGGATTGGGGGCTGGTACCTGTGCCGATACTGCGTTCGCGTCTGTTTGGTCGCGGGTATAATCAGGCGGAGGAGCTGGCCGCCGCTTTGGCGAGGTTGCGCGGCCTGCGCGTGCTGCAGCCGCTGTGTCGCGTGGATACGGGACAAATCAGCCAGACGCGTCTGTCGGCTCAGGAACGCCAGCGGAATGCGCGCCGGGCGTATCAGCTGACTCCGCGCTGGCGGGAGGGGAAGGAAACGCCGCCGCCGAATTTGCTGGTAGTGGATGATGTGTACACCACGGGCGCAACGGCGAGAGCCTGCGCAGCGGCATTGCGCATACTGCCCGGGGTAAGGCAAATCGGCGTTCTCACCCTGGTTCGAGCCGGGTAAGGAACGCCGATGAAAACAAACCGGGATGGTTTGCGGGATTACTGTTGGTTCTGTTCTTCCTCGTTGCGGTTTTTAATCAGCTTGCGGCAGCAGACGATGAAGAGAGTCCAGACGAAGCCGATGGAGAGAACCATGGTGATGATGCCTGCCAGTGTCATGATATGGGAAGTCTGTTATCTGATGATTTCTTGAATTTCCTGTTGTGGAAACGGGTGGAGGTGTGGGCCACCAGGGCGCAGAACAGGGTGAAGATGCCCACCCAGCACAGAGGTACAACCGCACCGATTTTGCCCTCCAGCACGTTGGAAACCTGTGGGCTGAGTTCCACAAAGATGTTCTTGTAGAGCCAGGAGCCGAAGACGCATGCCAGGATGGTCGGTGTGACCCAGCGGATGATGAATTTCATGAAGCTGGGCGGGGTGACCAGAGCGCCGCGCCCCAGCTCGTTGAGTGCATTATCCGAGCGCCACACCACGTTGAAGAGGGTCAGGTACATGAACGAGGTGATGTAGAGGGAGAGCGTGCCTACCCAGAAATCCATGGTGTCCAGAGCGATGAGGTTGTCGCCGGTGAACCAGGCCACCAGCATGGCGCCCACGCACATGAACAGGGCGATGATGGTGACGCTCTGAGTGCGGCGCATACCCCAGAACTCCTCCATGAAGGCCGTGGCCGGCTGCAACAGGGAGATGGAGCTGGTGATGGCTGCCAGGAAGAGCAGGAAGAAGAACAGCGTGCCGAAGAACTGTCCCATCGGCATGGCGGCAAACACCTGCGGCAGTACATTGAAGCCCAGCCCGAAGGTGCTGGCTCCGGCGGCGGCCACTACCCCCAGCAGGGAGACGGCGGCGGGCACAATCATCATACCGGCGATACCCACTTCCACCACCTCGTTGGCAGAGTTTGCCGTGATGGAGGCCAAGGCAATGTCCTTGCGGCGATTCACATAGCTGGCGTAGGTGCAGATGGTGCCAAAGCCCAGGGAGAGTGAGTAGAAAATCTGCCCGGCGGCGGCAATCCAGAGCTCCGGGTTCATCAACCCCTCCAGCAGCGAGATGTTTTTCGGGGAAATCTTTTCATCGGGGTACTGTGCCTGCGTGCGCTTGATGAGTTCCTCTCGCTGTTCCGGGGTGGCAGAGGCGGGAATCATGTTGACGGTCTTGCCGCTTTCTGTGACCAGTTCCACTTTGTTGGGGTTCCACATGTAGCCCAGGCCCTCATTCACGTTGCGTTCGGGGTGCGCGGCATCGGGCGTGCCCAGGGTGAGCACGCGGATGAGCACCAGCACGGCGGTGATGAGCAGGATGGGCATGCTCAGCTTGCAGAACCATTCAATGCCCTTGGAAACGCCTCGGTAGATAAGGTAGAAATTGCACAGCAGAGCAATGCCGAAGAAAATCAGCAGCGAGCTCTCGCCGGAGAAGATGGCACCATTGCTGCCGGCACCTACGAAGTTGCCGAAGAAGTTGCCGAATTCCTTGCTCGTGCTCAGGGAGAGGTCGCCCACGGCCGTGTGCCAGGCGTAGCCCAGTGTCCACCCCTCCAGATACATGTAGTACATGGAGATGGAGAGCGGAGCCACCACGCCGACAAGTCCCATGTATTTCCACCAGGGAGAGCGCGAAATGAGCATGAAGATGGAGGCCGTCGTGTGGCCGCCCACGCGTCCGCCACGGCGTCCGATGGTCCACTCCACCCAGCTGAGCGGGATACCCATCAGCAGAAAGGCCGTGAAGTAGGCAATCATGAAAGCACCGCCGCCGTATTGGGCAGCCAGACCGGGAAAACGGAGGAAGTTACCGAAGCCGATGGCGCTGCCGGCCACGGCCAGCACGGCACCTATGTTCGAGTTCCAGGATTCTTTTTTTGCGATTTTGCTCATCAGAGTCGGTCTATCTTACTCAACAGCTTACAGACTGTCAAGGTTAATCAGGAAATGGGAAGCCGTTCTTTCTGCTGCTCTTGTTTTTTGCGGCGGAAGTGGTTGGAGGTGTGCGCCACCCCGGCACAGAATATCACCAGAAGCGCCAGCCAGGCCAGGGGGAAGAGGGCACCGGGCTTGCCCTCCAGCACGTTGGAGACCTGCGGGCTGAGCTCCACAAAGATGTTCTTGTAGAGCCAGGAGCCGAAGACGCACAGCAGGATGGTCGGTGTAATCCAGCGGATGATGAAACCGATGATGCGGGGCGGCACGATGAGTGCCCCTCGCCCCAGCTCGCGGAGGGCGTTGGCGGGATGCCACACGATGTTGAACAGCACCAGGAACAGAGCTGTGATGAGGTAGAGTGACAAGGTGCCCACCCAGAAGTCCATGGTGTCCAGAGCGATGAGGTTGTCACCGGTGAACCAGGCCACCAGAATGGCGCCCACGGTCATGAAGAAGGCTACGATGGTGACGCTCTGCACGCGCCTCAATCCCCAGAACTCTTCCAGAAAAGCTGTGGCGGGCTGAATCATGGAGAGGGAGCTGGTGATAGCTGCCAGGAAGAGGAGGAAGAAGAAGAGCGTGCCGAAGAGCTGCCCCATGGGCATGGAGGCAAACACCTGTGGCAGCACGTTGAAGCCGAGCCCGAAGGTGCCGGCACCGGCGGCTGCCACTACTCCCAGAAGGGAGACGGCGGCGGGCACAATCATCATACCGGCTATACCCACTTCCACCACTTCGTTGGCGGCGTTGGCGGTGAGGGAGGCCAGGGCGATATCTCTGTTTTTACGCACATAGCTGGCATAGGTACAGACGGCACCGAAGCCGATGGAGAGGGAGAAGAAAATCTGCCCGGCTGCCGTAATCCACAGCTCCGGGTTCAGCAGTCCGTCAACCAGAGTGAGCCGCCGGACGGAGACTTTTTCCCCGGGGTGCTCTGCCTGTGTGCGTTGCAGTAGCTCCTGTTCCTGCTCCGGGGAGGCAGAGGCGGGTATCATGTTGAGCGTCTTTCCGCTCTCTGTCACCAGCAGAGTCTTATCCGGGTTCCACATGTAGCCCAGACCTTCGCTGACGCTGCGTTCCGGGTGCGCGGCATTCGGGGTGCCCAGGGTCAGCACGCGTACCATCACGATGACGGCGGTGATGAGCAGGATGGGCATGCTCAGCTTGCAGAACCATTCAATCCCCTTGGAAACGCCCCGGAAAATGAGGTAGAAATTGCACAGCAGGGCAATGAGGAAGAAAATGGGCAGGGTGCTCTGCCCGGAGAAAATGGCACCGTGGGCATTGGCTCCCACAAAATTGCCGAAGAAGCTGCCGAACTCCTCTCCGTTGGTGAAGGAGAGGTCACCCATGGCCGTGTGCCAGGCATAGCCCAGTGTCCAGCCCTCCAGATACATGTAGTACATGGAGATGGCCAGCGGAGCCAGCACGCCCGCCAGGCCCAGATACTTCCAGGTGGCGGAGCGGGCAATCAGCGAAAAGATGGAGGCGGTGGAATGCCCGCCCATGCGTCCGCCACGGCGGCCGATGGTCCACTCCACCCAGCTGAGGGGGATGCCCAGCAGCAGGAAAGCCGTGAAATAGGCAATCATGAAAGCTCCGCCGCCGTATTGGGCGGCCAGCCCGGGGAAACGGAGAAAATTACCAAAACCCACTGCGCTGCCGGCTACGGCCAGCACAACGCCGAGGTTGGAGTTCCAGTGTTCGCGTTTGGGGGTACTGCTCATGCAAGTCTGCGTATCATACGCAAGAGCCCCCCTCCTGTCAAGGCAAATCGGACGGGTGGGAGCGGGTAAATGATTGAGGTTTCAATCAGAGTTTGATGCGGTAATGCCCGGTGAGGGGGAAGAAGAAGAGCCCTTCCTCTTCCTGGGTACCGGCACCTATGTTGTGGATGATGCAGGGTGAGCCGTCCGGGGCTTTCCGGTCGCTCACAATCATGATGTGGAACAGGGCTGCATCAATCCGGCAGGTGACGATATCCCCGGGGAGGTAATCCTCTGCCTTGTCCGTGACGGGCAGTTCCCATCCACGGCGGCGGAAGTAGGTTTGCAGGTTGGGTACGCGCCGGTGGTCAATGTTGCGATCAGGTCGTTTCAGCCCCCAGAGTTTCGGATAGGCGGCAAAGTTGCTGCGCATGTCCTCATGCACGGCTTTCTGTAAATCCAGCCCCAGCTCGCGGAGCGCGCGGATGACCACGTCGGTGCAGACTCCGCGCTCCATGGGTACGTCTCCGCCGGGGTAGGGCAGCACGGTGTAGTCCGGGTCGTAGTTGACGGTGATGCCGATTTGTTGGCGAGCCAGCCCCGGCAGGCGGGTATCTGCTGCCGCAGGGAGGCCGAAACTGAGCATAAGCACCGGGATGATTAGCTTGCAGAGGCGGTGGTGGTTCATGGTGAATCAGACGTGGTTGAGTTGCGAGATGGTGCTTTTGACCGGGGGCTTATCCGTGTTCAGCACCAGGGTGATGGCGTGATTGCCGGGCTGCAGGCGAAAGATGGCGTGGTGTTTTGCGCGGACACCGGGGAGGATTTCTTTCTCCTCACAGCAGGTGGGGGTGTCCTCCCATTGGAGTGTTTTGTCGGCCGATTCATCCAGTAACTTGAGTTCCAGCAGATAGAGGCCTTTTCCCGGCGCATGGAGGATAAAATGGGCGGTATACAGAGTATCGCTCTCAGCTTCCCAATGCAGGACGTATTCCCATGGGGCGATGATGCCTTCGCTTTCTTCAGGTGTTGCCTTCTGCCACCGTTTTGTGCGTCGCAGGCTGCTCAGGCCGCCCAGCAGGAGGATGAGCTGCCAGAGAATCCAGACGATGCTGCTCCAGATGCCCCAGAATATCAGCAATCGCTCCGTCCAGACGGGCGCATCCCACAGCCATGTGGCCAGCAGGGAGGCCAGCAGGGCCACGGTGATACCAATCGCACGGCTCTGCCCCAGAACGATGCCGGGGAAAAGCAGGCACACTACCGCTGTGCCCAACATGTGCGGGATGTTGAACGGGGGACAGGAAAGGAGGACTTTGCGTGCCTCTTTGCGAACGAAGCGGTGCAATTGCTCCTGAGTCATTGTGCCAACGCTATCCACAATGAGTACAAATAACACATTTTTCCCTTCATTTCAAGGGAAAATGAGCGCTTGACAAGGGTTTCCGATGGTGAGACCGTTTTTCAGCCGATTTGGCGGGTCGCAACGCGTTCGCGGAGGTAATGCAGAAGCTCCAGTCGGGCGTTAGCCAGAATGGAAGCGTTGCAGAGCTTCAGGCGACAATCTGCGGCTGTCCTGATGGTGGAGGCAGAGGCTGCCACATCGCGTACAAAAATGCCGTCAGCTGCCATTGCACTGAATCGGTTTTCAAATTCCTCCCGCCCTTCCACGATGATATCCACGCCCAGCGGTTCGAGAGCGCGCGGCATCCACGCACGCAGGGAGGCTGTGCTCAGCTGCACGCTGCAACCGACTTTCAGGGCACCCATCAGCATGATGCTCAAATCGACATCTGTCATGACTTTCTCTGCCCGCAGGCAAACGGGTACCGGATGATAGGTGAGCGTGGTGAGGGTGAGCGGTGAGCGGTGCAGCTCGTGCTCGATTCCGAACTCTTTTTCCCACCAGTAGGCGATGGAGTCAGCCGCAGCCGCGAGACGGGTTGTTTCGTCCGGGGTGGGCTTGGGGGAGAGTGCTTCCCACGGAGCAAAGGGGACGTTGCGTTGGGAGGGGCGATTCTGTGGGCGTGCCTGCTCCTGCCAGCTGCTCAGGGCTGTTATGAAGTTCGGACCAAGTGCTTTGGGCGAGGTGGCAGACCAGCTCCCCATAGGCAGGGTGCCGGGTTGGGGGATGGGGGCACAGTTGACGGCAATGTTGCCGACAAAGAGTTGTTTGCTCCATGCGGCTATTTCCGCTTCATCCTGTGAGTAGATGATGGCAGATGTGCCTCCTGCCATATCGGATTGCAGGGCGGTTGCCTCTCCGGTATCATTCACACGCATCAGTCCGATAATCGGTACATTGTGAGCCTCCTGGGTGAATGTACTGCCGGGAAGAATGCCGGTAAGCAGCCCCGGATGCCATATCTGGGAGGCGATTTCTTCCGTATGCGGTTGCACCAGCCAGGTTTCCCCCTCTTCTGTCCGGGTGAGCAGACGGGTTTGTTCCGGAGTGGGGCGGGTGGACATGGGGCCAAGCTGTGCGCCTTCGCGGTAGCCGGGTTTGGCGGAAATGCTGTTGACAGCATCCTTGAATGCGTTGATGAATGCCTGATTATCGTATACGGCGGCGTGCACCAGAATGATGTTGGGCGTGTCGGCTCCCTGTCCGGCGCGGTGAATGGCGGCCGTTGTCAGCTCCGGGATGGCTTTGTGCCAGTCGGCTGATGAGGCCAGATAGGCTACGCAGTGCCCCGGGCTTCCCTGCAGAACCGGACGATTGATGTTGCGGTTCTGCATAGAGGCGGCCTTGCGACGGCTCCCGGAGAAGATGAGGCCGTTGACCCGCTCGTCACACATGAGAATGTCGGCAATCTGATTGTCCGGGCAGGGAATCATTTGCAAGCGGGGTTCCTCAAATCCGAGTTCACGGAGCATGGCCGTGAGTCGGGAAGCCAGCAGGATGTTGTGGAACGAGGGTTTGTAAATAACGGTGTTGCCGGTGACCCAGGCGGCTGCAATGCCTGCCATGGCAGAAGCCAGCGGATGCACGCGGTCTGCCGCCACCACGACGACTCCCAGCGGTGTGGGCAGGGTTCCGTCCTGTAAGCCGGGGGTAATGATGCTTTGCTCGTAGAATCGGCAGGCATCGATGGCATTGCGGAGTTCCTCGTCTGCTTCACGCAGGGTGCATCCGGCATCCCGCACCAGCAGCGGGATGAATTCCGCTTCCCGTTTTTCCAGCTCGCGAGCGGCTTTCAGCAGCTGCAGGCGCAGCTCATCCTGCTGCGGTTGCATCTGGACGGCGGCCTGTGTGGCCAGCGTCAGGACTTTGTTCACGGAATCGAAATCAGCCGCCGTGAAGCGGTAATCCTCCATACCGGGGGCGGTGAGTGAGCGGCTGATACCGCAGAGTGCCGTATGTACTTCCTCCCCGTTGATGTGGAGTGTGATATTGTCCTGACGACGTTCGCTTTCTTCTTCTGCCGATTTCAGCAGGGCTTCGATACGCACGGAATCCGTGAGTTTGTTGATGGGGGTGGGAAGGAAAGTCTCTTTGTTCGTGTTGGCACGGGATGTATCAGACTTGTCCTCCTCGCGTCCGCTGAGCGCGGCCAGAAATTGCTGGCGCATGCGTCCCCATTCCATGGAGTTGGTGGCGGGGGATGCCCCGGCAGAGATAAAGCCGTCCGGTCGTGCAAGCTCCTGAACCAGATTCATGAGATAGGGCTCGAATCCGGTTTCGCCGTTTTCCTCTGTCAAGGTAGTCGCAAGAGTGACGGAAGCGCCGTTTTTGCCCAGCAGGCGTGCGATGTGGTCAGCCAGCCCGCAAATGAAGCAGAACTCCGGCAATCCTTCCCGTCCTGCCCGTCCCCATTCCAGGAGGGTATAGGCAATGTCGTAGAGATTGTGAGAGCCGATGACCGGTGCGATGGCTTTCGGTGAGGCCGTAACAGCGGTGTGAATCAGCTTTTTGAAACGTGTTTCTGTTTCGGCTTTGTTGCGGCTGACGGCAGAAGCTTCGCCGTGGCGTGATTGGAGCTCCTGCTCGTGAGTCAGGTCTGAGCCTTTGACCAGAAGCGGTCTGAATGGCGGCACACCTTTGGCGCTGCGAGAGGTGGCCCACTCGGTCATTTCACGCAGGATGGCCGGGCTCTTCTTCAGGTAGGCCGGGATTTCCAGCAGTAGATGCGCTTTAGATGCTGCTTTGCCCGAGAGGGCGATGCGGACGCCTTCTGCCACTATTTCCAGAAGAAGAGAATTACCGCATTCCACCAGAATGGTGCGCGGCGCACTTCCCTCTGATGCAAGTTTCAGGAGACTCTTCAACTTTTCGGCCAGCTTTTTGGCTCCGGCCTTGGGGGAATAGGGGGAAAGCCCGGGGCAGAGACGAAGAGGCTGCACGACTATGCCGATGGTTTCCGGGCGCTTGAGGAGTGTTTCGAGGCGATTATAGTAGCGCTCAGCACTCTTGTTGCCGAATACCTCCGGACTGAGCGGCTTGAGAGCCAGACGGATGTGATCTTTGGCACATTCCTTTATCCGTTTGGAGATTTTATCCACCTGTGTGGGAAGCGTCAGCCCTCCGAACGTGGAACGGAAAATGCGCTGCACTTCTGCGATGGCAGGCCCCTGCATGCCATGCGAGGCCATGGCTGCGGCTTTGAAGCGTATTTTTCCGAAAGTGCTGAATATGCTGGGGATGCCGCCGTGTTCGGTGATAATGGTGCGGAGGTTGGCGGCCTGTTCCGCCGGGTCGGAGAGGTGGAGAACGCGCGTGCAAAGCTGGCGGACGAAGTGGCAATTCTTTTCATCCGTCACCATCCGATGCAGCGCTGAAAGCAGGGTGCGTTCATCGGAGCGTATTTCCTTTTGTCCTGCAAGCAGAAGCTCCTGAGCCAGTGCTGCCGCCTGCTGAGCAAGCGTGCGGTCATCCGGCTTGCGCTTTTTTGCATCGGCAAGTTGTGCTGTGATATCGAGAGCCCCCATAAGCGAGTGCTTATAATAGCGCGCCTGTCCGTAGCTTGCAAGTGTAAAGTCTGCCTTGAGGCAGAGGGGCGCGTCAGTTTTCTATTTCTTCCCAGTTGATAATCTCCGGCAGTAATTGGCAGATGAGTTTCTGAATGAGTTTATCTGCGTCTTCCTGTGTTATGTTCAGGTGTGGAGACCAGTGAGTTCCTACTTGACAATATGCCCAACGTTGTACCTTGCCTTTCAGGCTTCGGTCAAGAATATCGTAAATCACCCGTTGCATGTGACTGTGAACGATATGGCCTTTTCCGACAAAGGTATAGTAGTGGATGAAGTGTAATTTTTTGTCGGGGATATTGGGGTCGGGACGATGGGAGGTGAGCCTGGTGAAAGTAATTTTTCTGCCGTTTTCCAAAGTGAGTAAAACATTGCCGGATTGCAGGTTAAGATGCCCCTGACTAGGGAGACACATTTCCGGTCGGTGGATAGATTGATTCATGTCATTTCCGGAGAATACCAGAGAGACGTGAACGTCAGGAGTCTGTTTTTCCCACTCTCTATTGTAGAGTAAGCGGTAATCGGCCTTGCTGAAAAGGGTGTCCGGAGCTAATCCTTTACGCTCACCGGGGGATTCCTGTTTTCTGACTCCGTACCAATCCCGTAAATCGAATCGCAACGGAAGTTCCATGGACATGCTGGATGCCTGTAATTCAGCCTTTTCAGGAATGAAAAATGACAATGACAGGATAATGCCCAGAACGAATGCCGGAGCAAGGGCTGAAATGATTTTAAGCATGCGAGTCAGAGTTTGAACGGATAACAGTTCGTCTCTTTTTCAGTAAGGCGAATTCGCCTACTAAAAGACTATGAACAAGGAAAAGCCCCAACAGGCTGGCCGGAAAAAAGAGGGTCAACCCGGACCAGTCGTGCCAGGTTTTACCCGCAAATATTGGATTGACGTGCTCTGCCAGAACAAAGATGCTGGTGATGCGGAATGCATTGGAGGTGATGGCCAGAGGGACGCTACAGGCAATCAGCACGATGCGTTTCCATAACTTGAGATTGTCTGCCAGATAGGCCCAGGGGAAAGAAATGAGTAAAAGTGTTTTCAAGGAGTTCAGTCCGGAACAGCCGCCCGCAATGTTGAAAGAATCCCACTTGCCGGAAACGGAGCTGATACTGGTGCCATCCACAATTGTTTCGACACCGAAGAGAGATGCCCCCCAGTTTGCCAGTTTAGTAGAAATGATTTGCAGCCCGACCGTAGACTGTTCCAGAGAGGGCGGGATTCCCATAATCAGCAGGAAATATAAAGGAAATGCGCATCGCAGGGCAAAACGCCATCCCCAGTAGCACCATATAAGACCGGTGACCATGGTGGAAAATGAGGCAAGCGCGATTCTGGGCTGATGCGTCTGGAGTGCTGCCAGCCCCAGAAACGCGCCGAAAGCGAGCCAGAATAATCCCAGTACGCTTTTTTGCAGCGTCAATTCATTCCTTTTCTTCCATGCGGTAAACAGTAAAAACAGGGAAATAAAGGGCACCAGGTTCATTTCTGAAAAGATGTGGTCACCCTTGGGAATCCACCAACCAAGAGCGGAATAATGTCCGAGGGTGTGGTAGGTGTATGCCTGGGGTCCGCAGATGAACCAGATAATCAAAGCAACAGCGACGGAGAAGCCAACCCAGTCCCACCTGTTCAAGTGGGATGGTGTGTGATGCGAAGTGCTATCAGAGGCCGACATTTACAAAAAAAATGGTGTATAACTGCTTTTAGTATTGCAATTTTGGGAAAAATGTCAAGAATAGTTGCGCACACGCACACACATTACCATGAAAATCATCAGCGGTACCGCACATCCCAAGTTAGCATCGGACATTGCCAAAGTTCTGGGTCTCCCTCTTTGCAATGCCAAGGTGAATACCTTCCCCGATGGTGAGAGTTTTGTTCAGATTGAGGAATCTATCCGTGGCACAGATGTTTTTGTCGTGCAGCCGACCTGTCCCCCCACCAACCACAACCTCATGGAGTTGCTGGTGATGGTGGATGCCATTCGCCGCGCCAGTGCCAGCCGCATCACGGCGGTGATGCCTTTCTACGGCTATGCTCGCCAGGATCGCAAGGACAAGCCCAGAGTGCCCATCACCTCCAAGCTGGTAGCTAATCTGCTGACGGCCGCCGGCGTGGATCGCGTGCTGACCATGGACTTGCATGCCGCGCAGATTCAGGGCTTCTTCGAGATTCCTGTGGATCATCTGTACTCCGTGCCGGTGCTTATCAAGCACCTCAAGAACACCTACGTCAGAGATATGAAGAACCTGGTGGTGGTTTCTCCCGACATCGGCGGCGTGAAGAATGCCAAGAGCTATGCCAACATTCTGGGAACGGAGCTGGCCATCGTGGCCAAGCAGCGTATTTCTGCCACAGAGGTGAATGCCCATGCTGTCATTGGTGATGTGCAGGGCAAGGATGTCCTGATGGTGGACGATATGACGGAGTCCGGCGGTACGCTCTGCGCTGCTGCAGAGGTGCTCAAGCAGCAGGGAGCTGCCCGCATCTTTGCCGCCGTTTCCCACGGTGTGCTCAATGAGAAGGCGCGTACCCGTCTGGCCACAAGCCCGATTGAGCGCCTGCTCACTTCGGATTCCGTGCCCATGGCCTACGGCGAACAGGTAGACACCGTGAGCATTGCTCCGCTGCTGGCTCAGGCCATTGCCAATATCCATCACAATGCCTCCGTGACTCACCTCTTTGAGGTGTAAGACAGGCTAATTATCATTTCCAACGGCACCCGGTTTCAGTTGATGAGACCGGGTGTTTCTGTGTCAGGGCTCTTTCCTTTCCTTCAGATTGTCTGTAATCGGGAAGGAATAGATGCGGCACAGCCCGCAGGGAGAGAGGAAGTAGTGCCACCATTCCCTGGAATAGTTACGCATGCCGGAGCGAGCCATCACTTCGCGCAGCTTCTGTCGGTTCGCTCGTTGGGTGGGTGTCAGCCCGGCGTAGTCAGTGGCAGAGGAGGGGTCGAGCAAATCCACATGGCCGCCCATGTCCAGTTCCTTGCCGGAGCCCAGTTCCACGAGGGTGACATCCACGGCAATGCCCCAGGTGTGTTCGGAGGTTGTACCGATGTATTTGCCGTCGTAGATGCCTTTTTTGCTGATGTTGGGGTAGTATTTGTGCTGCATGTTGCAGTCCGGGGTTTTGGACCAGGCATAAAAGTCCCGCATGGCGGTGGCGGGGCGGTAGGCATCGCGTATCAGCAGCCCCAGCCCCTCCCTGGACAGCATATCGGCAGCGTTGGCAACCGCCTCGGCTGTATCCCGGCGCAGGATGGCACGGGTGCCTTTATAACCCGCCAGAGGGCGCCCGACGAAGTTGTCATACCCGGCATACATGAGGTCGACGCGTACTCCGGGCGCGACTGTGTCCAGATAACAGAAGCCGTCGGGCAGGTATTCGAACGGGCTCGGTGGGGTAGTCTGTATACACCCGGTGATGATTGATAACCCGCAGAGCAGGAGGCTGAAATAGAAAAATAATCTGTGCATGATATCATCAGAGCCCCAACAGGCAGCCCAGGGTAAACGGTATTTTTTGCACGGCTCCGGGCGGAGTCATCACTTCTCCGTCCGGCACTTGGGAGACAAGTGCATCGGAGGGGTGAATCAGCACGGCCTTGCGGCAGATGGAGAGCATGGGCAGGTCTGCTCTGCTATCCGTGTAGCCGATATCGGCCCGGGTGATGCCGATGTCGGCCAGGCGCAGCAGTTTGTTGGCTCCCTTGTTGTTGCCCGGGGCTGCTATGGGCGGGAAGAGTGAGACTCTCTCCTCCAACGCAACAGGCGTGCCGATGGTGTGGGTGAATCCCAGCGCTTTCCCATAGAACTGCACCCACCAATGCGGTGAGGCAGAGCAGAGAACCGTGGTGTCGCCGGCCTGCTGGTGGGCACGCAGTCGCTCCAGCACCGGCGAAAAGGTGTCGGGTATCAATTCCTCTTCCGCAAAGGCACGACATTCCCGTAGCAGGGTTTCTTTCGGCATTCCCCAGGCGTAGGAGAGGAAAGCACGCTTCATGAGCGGCGTGTCAATGATGCGTAATCCCCGCAGAATCCCACAGGGAATCAGTAGTAACAGGTAGAACCGCCGCCAGCCGTAACGCCGCAGAATCCGGCGCGCAAAACGCAGTTGCGAGTCGCCGGAAAACAACGTGCCGTCCATGTCAAAGAGAGCTATCATGGTGGCGTTGGCGCAGTTTCCAGATATACATGATGAGCGCGCCCATGATAATGCCGCCCAAGTGCCCGGCTTCGCCGCCGGCGTTGTCCAGATTAAAGAGGATGATGAAGCTGGCAATGCCCACGACCCACAGCGCAAAGGTGCGCAGTTTCAGCGTAATGGGCGGGAAAAGCAAGGAAATCTGTGCATCCGGGTACATGAAGGCCGTGGCAATGATGACACCGTAGAGTGCCGCAGAGGCACCGATGAGCGGAATCATCTGCCATACTTCCACCATGCCGGAGTATCCTGTATAAGCCGCCAGTTCATTGCATGCCAGCAGCATGGAGTTACCGGGAGAATAGAATCCCAGCCCCGAAAGGAAAGAGGAAAACAATGCTCCCGCCACGCCGCAGGTCAGGTAGAAGGCCAGATAACGCCTGGAACCCATGGCAAACTCCACTGCCGGGCCGAAGAAGTACAGCGCCCACATGTTGAAGAGCAGATGCCCGAAGTTGGCGTGGACAAACTGGTAACTGATGAGACGCCATATCTCTCCCTGCATGAAGCAGTTGAACCAGGAGTACGCCCCCACCACCTCAAAAACGGAGGTGGGAGAGCCGCCCGGGTAGGAGATGCCCAGTACCGCCGGGCGCTGCGCCAGCAGCCCCACGACGAAGACAACCACATTGATGATGATGAGCGAGTTGGTAACGCTGAGCCGACGTTCGTTCATGTTAGGGAAAAATCCTGTTACTGACGGTCAGACACGCTATCGGTCGGGATTTGTTCAAAAAAGCCGCCGGAAAGTTTTGACTCGATACCGGCCACCTCGTCCATGGTGAGGATGTGTTCGATGAGGCAGGCGACTTTTTCGGCGCGTTCCGCCTCCAGCCCTGCGGCCTTTTTCATGAACTCCATCAGCACATGGTGGGCGTTCATCACGCTGTCAGCGTAGCGACGACCTTTCTCTGTAAGCTGGATGGGGCAATAGGGCTCATAGTGAACCATGCCCAGCTGGGACAGATTCCGCATGGCGACGGTGACACTCGGTTTCTTGACACCGAGCATGGCGGCCAGCTCGCTGACCTGAGCCTGTCCGTTCTTCTTGCAGAGCTCTCCAACGGCTTCCAGATAATCTTCTGCGCTGCGGCTCAGTCGTTTCGGAAAAATTTTCTCATTCATTGTTTTTTACGAAGGGTTGCTACGCACTCCAAGTGCTTGGTTTGGGGGAAAAGGTCGAAGGGCTGCACCTCCTCGACCTCGTATCCGGCCTTATCGAATTCAGCGAGGTCGCGAATCTGGGTGGCCGGGTTACATGAGACATAGACAACGCGCGCCGGGCCAAAGGCGAAAAGCTGGGAGAGAAAGGCCATATCGCAGCCCTTGCGGGGCGGATCAATCACCACGGCGGTTTCCTCTGCCGGGAAATCGACCTGCTCAAAGATGGCTTCTGCACTGGCGGCCAGGAAAGAGGCGTGCGTGATGCCGTTGCTGCGGGCGTTGGCGCGAGCCCAGTCGGCGCTGGTCTCACTCACTTCCACTCCCAGCACCTTCTCGAAGTGCGGCGCGAGGGTGAGGGCGAAGAGCCCGCTGCCGCAGTAGGCATCCACCAGGTATCGGGCACCGTTGGCGCAGGCTTGCCGGGCGACATAGCCGGTGAATGCCGGCAGGATGTAGGGGTTGTTCTGGAAGAAATCCCCGGCCAGGAAGTTGAAGGTCAAATTTCCCACATGCTCGGTGCAGACGGCGTTGTTGTTGGTGATGACGCTGCCCTCGCTCACTCGCATCAGCAGCGTGGCACCGCGCTTGTACTGTGCGGCGGCCTGCTGTACTGCCTTACGCAGCTGCGGCAGGGCCTCGTTGATGGGTTCCATGGCAATCGGGCACTGTTTCACATCGCATACTTCCGTGCGGGAGCCCACTCGCAGGAAACCGATATTGCCCATCTTGGCCTCCTTCGGTTTGTGGAAGTGTGGGGTAATCTTGGAACGATAGCCGTATATCTGCGGGGAGGCGATGGCGGGGCGAACTTCCTTTTCCAGTCCGGCCTGCAGGCGGAGCAGGTCGGCCACCTGTGCGGTTTTCCATTCCAGCTGGGCGCTGTATTCCAGATGCTGGTACTGGCAGCCGCCGCAGTAGCCGTAGACCGGGCAGACGGGTTCCACACGCTGGGGGGAGGGCTCCAGCACCTCCACCAAATCAGCCATGGAGCAGTTCTTGTCGTTGCGGTACACGCGGGCACGAACCCGTTCCCCGGGCAGGGTATAGGGTACAAATACCACCCAGTTGTCTACGCGCCCGACACCATGTCCCATGTTGGACAGATTGTCGATGGTCAGCTCAATCTCCTGGTGATAGGCAAAGGGCTCCGGTACGAACTTGCGGGGAGGTGTAGCGGAACTCATTATTCGGGTTTGTTGATTTTACCGTTGATGTTCATGGGCAGGGTACCACCCTTGAGGTTCGGGGAGCGGAATCCGTGCAGCTCCACGGAGTTGGGGGTCGGCATGTCGTTGTCGCTGCTGCTCACGGCCTCCTCCGGCGGAGCAAATCGCCCCATGCGGAGTCCCCCCGGGATAACTTCGGGCTCGTTGGCTGAAGCTGCTTCAGTGATGACTCCCGATTCCGGGGCTTCACCATTGATTGCAGGCATCGGTGCGACTTCGCTGACAGGTGATGTCGGGGAATCAATGTCGTTTTCCTGCATCATCTGAACGGCAGCTTCCATTTGCTCCGGCGTGGGTTGAACGGTTTCTGCGCTTTTCCGGGAAACCTCCTTTTGCGTGGGCTTCTTGACGGCCTCTGCCACATCACCCTCAGCTTTCTGCGTCTGCTGCTGAACGAGAGAGCAGGAACTCAGCATCACCAATGCTCCTGCTGTAAGAGTAAGACCAACGAGTTTCATGTGCCTATGCTAACACATGAATGCTCTATTGACAAGCTAATAAAGCTGCTGTTTTAGTCCGACGCTAACAAAATTCAAACTTTTACATCCCCAGAAACTCCAGCAGAACCTCCTGCAGGGAAGATGAACCGTAGCAATCCACCTCGTGCAGCTTACGGATGACGGCCTCATCTTCAGGACTCAGCTCTTCTTCCACCGTCTGCAGATAGGGCAGCAGGCTGCGCCCGGAGCGGGTGATGAGCATATCCATCGCTTCGTTCTTTTTTTGCAGCACGCTGAGAATTTCCCGCACTTGCGGTGCAGCTGCATCTGCCGTGGTGCGGTTGATGACGGTGCGGAAAATTCGCACGCACTCCGCATTCAGCGAGTTGATATCCTTGTACACGTAGGCCGCATACGCCTTCGATTTGGAATCAACAGGCTTGGCTTCACTCAGGCTCATGTGCTCCAGCATCTGGTACATGAGGTTGGTGTAAGGAGTCATTTCCACAATGATGTGGAGAGCCGCCCCGTCCTTGCCCACGAGCATCACATACTCCTGCCCCTGTGTGCCGCTGGGGTGTTTGTAGAACCAGCCGTTCACCCGCTGCCCGGCAATGATGGTGGAGCATGACTTGCCTTTCTCGCCCACATGCGGGTTGTGCCCGGAGTAGATGGTCATCAGAATCTTGTTGCTCTGATCCACGAACTGGAATATGTAGGCATCCGCATCCATCTGCGGAATCATCCGCACTGTCGGCTCCGGCACGCGGATGGCAAAGGGAGACCAGCACTTCATTTGCATGATGGTGGCCGTGTTCAAATCCACTTGATGGGGGAGCGGTGCTGCCGGGGTGGGCGTGGGCACGGCTGCTGCAGCGGCATCAACTGCGGCCGTGGCGGTATCCGTCACCTTTTTCGGGTTAGCGGTGGGTACGGCGACTGCATCCTGCGGTTCGATGACTCGGGTTGCGACCTGCGCGATTGCCGGAGTGGCCGTTGCCGCAGTCGTGCGCTCTGCCTGCTGTGCGAGACAGGGCAGAGTGGCCGCCGCAAGAGCTCCTATGGCAACGCGTGCTTTCATCACTCTTCATTCTATTCCCTTTTTGGCTGATGTCAACCTCAAAAGAGACCGTGCAACCCGAAAGGATAGGCATTTCAGCCGCTTTTGGGGCATGAAACACAATTTGGGGTTGCAATCACCGCTGAATCAGGCATAATATGAGCAGCGGGTGCGCGATGCTCGGTTGCCGCCTGTGTCTATTTCAACGTAATTCTGAACAACAACGATGAAAACACTCAAGCGATTCGTACTTGTAGGCGCCCCTGCCTCCGGTAAGGGTACTCAGTCCTCTTTCCTGTCCGAAACCTACGATCTGAAGCCCCTGAGCACGGGTGCTCTGCTGCGCGCGGAGATTGCCGCCGGTTCCGAGCTGGGGCTGGAGGCCAAGAAGTACATGGATGCCGCCATGTTCGTGCCGGACGAAGTCGTCAACGGCATCGTGGCCAAGTGGCTGGGCGAAAACAAGGACTGCGGTTGCCTGCTGGATGGCTATCCCCGTACCGTTTCTCAGGCTGAGACGCTGGATACCAACCTCACCGCCATGGGGCTGGAGGTTGACATCGTGGTCTATCTGAACGTTTCTGCGGAGCTGATTGAGGCTCGCATGCTCAAGCGCAAGGCTTGCCCCGCCTGCGGTGAGACCACCCGCAACGGCGAGGAAATCTGCCCGAAGTGCGGCGGCGCCATGATTGTGCGTTCCGATGATAACCCCGAGGCATTCGCCAAGCGTCGCAAGGACTACGAGACTCTCACCGTGCCGGTGGTGGAGCATTACCGCGCCCAGGGTAAGGTGGTGCAGATTGACGTGACGGAGGAAGGCGAGCCGGAGGACGTTTCCGCCCGCATCGCTGCCGCCATCCGTACCTACTGCGAGAAGTAAGCTCGCTCGGCTCAGGCTGATTTTTTTCGGCGGATTGCCCGGTTGTCGGGCAATCCGCTGCTGTTTATTGACAAAAAAGGAGTAACGGTTAAAGAAAAGACTTTACCTGAGCGGCGGGCGTGCTACAATGGGGAGGCTATGAAGACAAGTACCCTTTTGATGATGGCGGCAGGTGCGCTCCCGGTGTGGGGACAGACTGCTGCGCCTGTGGAGATGCCCTCTGCTGAAACGGCTGTTCTGCTGGCGCCTCCGACCTGTGAGGTGATGTCCCCGGCACAGAGAGCGGCTCTGCTTCCGGCGGCGGCATTGCTCCCGGCAGATACGGATTCGTTTATGGTGCTCAGCAATGTGGGGCGGGTGTTGAAGCGGTTTGGGGTAGATGCCTCGCCGGAGCTGTCTGCCGTCAGCGGGATTGAGAGTGTGGCGGTCGGTATTTCCGATGAGGCGGTGGCGCTGTTGCAGGCGTTGGTGAGCCAAATGGGGCAGGGACAGATGTTCGGCAGCACGAATATGCTGATGGCTGAGGCCTGGAAGGAGTACGCCACGAAACCGGTGCAGGCGGTGATTCAGGAATTGCTCGATGCCGGGAAAAAAGAAATGGAGCAGAAGATGCAGACTCTGGCACAGCAAGTGACGGTGAAACCCGTGTACTTCGCCGTGACGGTGAAGCCGGAAGCCCTTCCGGCCATGCAGATGATGGTCGGGATGCTTGCGGGGCAGCTCTCGCAGGGCGATTTGCGGAATATGGTGGAGTGCAACGGTTTCAAGGGAGTGAAGCTGCCGGGATTCCCGATTGCTCTGCCGGATGGAGCAGTGAGGAAGGTGGATTCCTACCTCATGTACCGCATGCAGGATACATCGCTTCTGGTTGTGCTGTGCGGTGATCCGGCGCAGGCCAAGGCTCCTGCCAATGCGGCGGAGTCCGTACTGGGCAGGGCGGAGCTGCTCAATTCCCGACTCAGCCGGAAATCGGTGGCGGTGATATCAACCTCTGCTGCCTTTAATAATATCTGCGGAGGCACCCCGGAGATGGATCAAGCGGTGGACTTTGCCGCTTCCGTGTTCCGAAAGCTGGCGGAGGCAAGCCCGGCCTTTGGGCGTTCCGGCATCTATGCGGCAGAGGGGATTGAATTCCTGAAGCAACAGCTGAACCTGCTGACCCCGGATTCTGATTCTGCCTCGCAGTTGTATGTCTGGTTAGATAAGGAGCTTCATCTGGAAATGGTGCAGGATGCCGCCGGATTGAAGTATGCTCCGGCCACCATGAAGCAGCCGGCCCAGCTGGTTAACCCCGATGTGGCCTTCTATCTGGAGAGTGCTCCGATTATCGGATTCCCGCAACCGGATTTGCCCGGTATTCTGGGGGCAGCCAGCTCTGTTGCCAACACTGCTGTGCAGACGTTTGAGGAGCCGTGCCGCGCCAAGCTGCAGGCAGAGCTGGATAAGGTGCTGAGCTACCGCTCAGATGTGTTGGCGCTGGCAGATGCCGTTATCACGCTGGGCAGCGGTCTTACCGGCAGCAGCACCGTTGTGGTGGCTGTTCCCGCCGCCTCGCAGGGGGTAGAGGCCGCCTGGTACTCCCCCGTGAGCAACCGTGCTGCGTTGGCAGATGCCTGGCAGCAGATGATGGCTATCGGCGAGCGCATGCAGGCGCGCGCCGGAAAGAGTGGTAAGTGCGTGCAACCCACACCCGTGGATATGGGCGCTGCCACCGCCTATACCGTGGATATTCCGTCCGCATGTTCATGCCCTCTCGCCGGGATGACTCCGGGTGTGCTGGTCAGCAACACCGATTTTGTGCTGGGAACTTCCCCTGCATTCAATGAGTCTCTGCTGTCCACGGCTACCGGCACCATGCCGCTGCCCGGCTGTGTGATGCAGTTGCGGCTGCTTCCTGCCGCCACGGCATTCAGCCGCCTGGCCGCAGATGCGGAAAAGGCCGGAAAGGCAGATAAAGCCGCCGGGCTGCGCGAGATGGAGAAGATGTTCCGCTCTGCCGCGTCCTCCATTGAACGCGTGGTGAGCGGCTCCATCATCCTGAATAATCGTTTCCACACACGCGTGGACGTTATGCTGAAGAAATAATCATCCGGTCGGCACTTGCCCTGAATTTTATCAAGGGCAGGTGCCGGCTTTTTTTCTCATCTACCTGTTATGCTTGCCGTACGCAATGTCTTTCTGTATGTTTTCTGTCTGCTGCTGGCTGCTTGTGTGGGTGTGGTGCTGTTGGTGCCGGAGCTCCTGTTGCCCGCGAAGTGTGGGCTGGAGATGCCGAATCGACTCCGCATCGCCTTGTCTCTGGGGGCCGACCCGACCCGGGGTGATGCGGGGAAAGAGTTGTTGCGGCATGCCGCAAACATCGGTAATAAAGAGGTGGTACGTTTGCTGCTGCTGCATGGTGTGAAGCCTCAGTATTTCTGCATTGGCGAGCAGGAGGATACTTTCCTGAAGGATGTCATAAGCTCCGGCGGAAATATGGCGATGGTACACCTTCTGGTGGAAAACGGAGCATCAATACCGCTGCTAAACGGGGTAAATGAACCATTCTGGGGTGAGATACCGTGCGAAATGCTGGAGTATCTGCTTACGCGAGGTATGTCACCGACAGAAGATGGGGGAGAATACTCGATGCAGAGTATCTCACGGGCTCTCTTGAAGTGTTATGAGGGCAGAGTGCCGGAACTTCTGGACTTCCTGAAACAGAAAACTGTTTCTCCGAAATTCCGCGTCGAGATGCTGCGAACGGCGGTGTCTGTCAACAAACCGTCGGTTGTCAGAGCTCTGTTGCAGGATGGAGTGACCCTTGCCGAGGCGGGTGTGCAGGCTGGCGACATTCTCCACGCAGGCTGTGGCGAAAAGAAAAAGGACATTTCGGAGCTTGTTGAGGTGTTGAAAGAGACCGGGTTTTCTCTGAATCAGGAGTTTGAGGATAACGAGACGCTGCTGGAGATGGCCTTCACAACTGTTCACCGGGATGTCTACCGGGTGCTGGTGGCGGCCGGCGCAGATGAAGCCGCGTTGCGGCGAAAGGTGGGTGAAGCCGTGCATCTGGCTCAGTTCGGCACGCCGGAGGAAGTGCTGGCGGCCCTTCCGACGGCTACGGAGGAGCAACGGGAAAAGGCACTGCACACGGCGCTGGATTGCTGCCGGGCAGATGTGGCGCATGCGTTGCTGGATGCCGGAGTGCCTTTGAGCCGGGTGAAACCGTCATCTGTGGCTTTTGATACGGCCCTTCTCCGTCGCGTGTTGAATGGTGCAACAGATAGGATACCCGAGTGGCGCCGCGATATTGCAGATGCTTTTCTTCAGGCGGATAAAGAAGCGTATCCTATGCTGCTGGAGGCGTACGGCAACATCAATGACAAACTGTCGGATGATGGATTTTATGATAGTCTGTTGGATTTTGCTCTGATGGCCAACAATGCACCGCTGGTTCGTTTTTTGCTGAAAAATGGCGCGAGCATGGTGCCCGAGGCGGTGTTTTCCTGTTGCTCGGTTGAGAACCTGGAGGCACTGCTGGAGGCCGGGTTGGATATCAATATCCGCAATGAAATGGGTGAAACCTTGCTGATGCATGCCGTTTTCGCCGATGAGGCAGACTTCGCGGCCGAACTCCTGAAACGCGGAGTGGATATTAATGCCCGCAATACGGAAGGGGAAACCGCGTTGCATATTGCTGTATTGCATGGGGATACCCGTGGTATTTTGCAAATGCTGCTGGAAGCCGGTGCAGATGCCTCCATCTGTAATGCGGAGGGACAAACGGCAGAGGATATGGCTATTGAGTATGCTCGCGGACGCGTCCTCCCCGTGTTGCGGGAGCACCGCAAATAATCCCCATCAGTTTTGACGGAGAGCCTCGGCAAAGACGCGCGGCAGTGAAACGTTAGGCAGTTCCAGGGCGGTTCGGAAGAGCGGGGCTATATCCACAGCGCTGAATCCGGCGATGCCGCAACCCAGCCGCGTGACCCAAAAATGCAGTTCCGGGTGTTCTGCGGCATAGCGGATAAACTTGTCTACATAGGGTGCGATGGCTTCCGGTCCGCCGTGCATGGTGGGGATGGCGTAACTGCGCCCCTGGCGTCCGCTCCCTTTGAAGGGGATGGCGCCGAATCTCAGTAGGGCGGTCAGCGCAGCGCCCCCGGCGTGTATTCTGGCACGGTTGCTGCCGAAGACAAAGATTTCGTTGGGGTGCAGTCGGGTGATGTGGTCGGGGGTATAGGGTTTGCCGTTCATGGGGTAGATTAAAAAGGCCCCCGCCGGGGTGCTTTCCGACGGGGGCGGGTGATAGATGGTTTCTTAGTTGGCCACGATGTTGACCAGACGTCCGGGCACAACGATGACCTTGCGGACGGTTTTGCCGACGGTGTGCTCCTGCACACGGGGGGAGGCCAGCGCGGCGGCTTCTACCTCTTCCTTGGGAGCATCAGCTGCCACGGTAATCTTGTCTCGCAGCTTGCCGTTCACCTGGATGACGATTTCCTTCGTGTTTTCCACCAGGTATTCGGGATTACAGGTCGGCCAGGTCTGTTGGCAGAGCTGGCAGGCGGGCAGGGAGACGAAGCGCTGCTGCAGGATGCTGTAGAGCTCTTCCGTGAGGTGCGGGGCGTAGGGATTGAGCACATGCAGCAGGCTCACGTAGTCTGTCAGGCAGATGCCCGCATTGTCTTTGAGCGCCGTGTACATGGCATTCACACACTCCATCATCTTGGAGATGGCGGTGTTGAAGCTCATGCTCTCAATGTCTTCCGTCACCTTTTTGATGGTCTTGTGAACCTCCTTGCGAACCGGGGTCACGCCGCTGTCAGCCTCGCGGATGTTGTCGGACAGCACCCATTCGCCCTCCTGGTTCTCTATCATGGCGAGACGCCACACGCGAGCCAGGAAACGGCTGATACCCTCCACACCCTTGGTCTGCCAGGGTTTCACCTCCTTGAGCGGGCCCATGAACATCTCGTACATGCGCAGGGAGTCAGCGCCGTATTCGCGCACGATGTCGTCCGGGTTCACCACGTTGCCGCGGCTCTTGGACATCTTCTGGCTGTCCTCGCCCAGGATGAGTCCCTGGTTGACGAGCTTGTTGAAGGGTTCATTGGTGGAAACCAGACCGTAGTCGTAGAGCACCTTGTGCCAGAAACGGGCGTAGAGCAGGTGCAGCACGGCGTGCTCCGTGCCGCCCACATACAGGTCAACACCGCCGGGGTTGTTGCCGCCCATCCAGTATTTCTCCACCTCCGGGTCGACAAAGGCATTGTCGTTGGTGGGATCCAGATAGCGCAGGTAGTACCAGCAGGAGCCTGCCCACTGCGGCATGGTGTTGGTCTCGCGGGTGAACTTGTCGGAGTACTGAATCCAGCAGGTGGCCTTCACGAGCGGACCACGGGGGTCACCGCTGGGCTTGAAGTCTTCCATTTCCGGCTGGAGCAGGGGAAGCTCGCTCTCCGGGATGGCGTAGTGGTTGCCGTCCTCGCTGTTCCAGACGATGGGGAAGGGCTCGCCCCAGTAGCGCTGGCGGCTGAACAACCAGTCGCGCAACTTGTAGTTCACCTTGCCGCAGCCGTAGCCCATTTCCTCCAGCCAGGCAATCATCTTAGCCTTGGCTTCCGGCACGGGCAGCCCGTTGAAGTGGGCAGAGTTGACCATGGTGCCGTCATACCCGCAGAAGTCCTGCCAGGGGGTGTCGGCATCGTCCGGCTGCACCACCTGAATGATGGGCAGGTTAAACTTGGTGGCGAACTCGAAGTCGCGGCTGTCGTGCGCCGGTACGGCCATGATAGCGCCGGTGCCGTAGCCCGTCAGCACGTAGTCCGCAATCCAGATGGGCACCTGATTGCCGTTCACGGGGTTGGTGGCATAGGCGCCGGTGAACACGCCCGTCTTCTCCTTGGAGAGGTCCGTGCGCTCAAGGTCGCTCTTGGCAGCGCATTCTGCATGGTAGGCTTCCACGGCGGCCTTCTGCTCCGGGGTGGTAATCTGTGCCACGAGGTCATGCTCCGGGGAGAGTACCATGTAGGTGGCGCCGAAGAGGGTGTCCGGGCGGGTGGTGTAGACCGTGATGGTATGCTCGCCGCAGGTGAAGTTCACCTCTGCGCCGGTGGATTTGCCAATCCAGTTGCGCTGCAGCAGCTTGATGCTCTCCGGCCAGTCCAGCGGCTCCAGCTCATCGATGAGGCGCTCGGCATAGGCGGTGATGCGCAGCATCCACTGGCGCAGCTTGCGACGCTCCACGATGTGGCCCTTACTCTTCCACTCCTCGGCTTCCTCGTTGGCCAGCACCGTGCCCATATCCGGGCTCCAGTTCACCATGCCCTCTGCCACATAGGCCAGGCGCACATTGTCAATCTGCTCGCGGGTCCAGCCCTTTTCCTCCAGCTCGCTCACCGGGCGGGCCTTCTTCAGCTCCTCATTGTAGTAGGAGTGGTAGAGACGCAGGAAAATCCATTGCGTCCAGCGCACATAGCGCGGGTCAGTTGTGGCAATCTCGCGATCCCAGTCGTAGGAGAAGCCCAGCATCTTGAGCTGGCGGCGGAAGGTGTCGATATTGGCGTAGGTGGTGATGGAGGGGTGCTGTCCGGTCTTGATGGCGTACTGCTCTGCCGGCAGGCCGAAAGAGTCCCAGCCCATGGGGTGCAGCACGTTGAAGCCGTTCATGCGCTTGTAGCGGCTCACGATATCCGTGGCGGTGTAGCCCTCCGGATGCCCCACATGCAGGCCTGCACCGCTGGGGTAGGGGAACATGTCCAGGATGTAGCACTTGGGTTTGGAGGCGTCGAATCCGGCTTCACCTGGATTCAGGGTCTTGAAAGTTTTCTCATTGTCCCAGATGCCTTGCCACTTGGGTTCAAAAGCGTCAAAGGGATACGGATTCTTGCGTTCTGACATAACGCGCGCGAATATAATGCATTCGCTGCTCATTTGCAAGTCTTTTGTGTGTTAGCGAGGGATTCTGCGGGCATGATGTCGGATTTAGTGGTAGCCTGCTGACTGAAAATGTCTGCATCGAAAACTTATCCTGAATTACGCAACTCTTGTGACGGGATACCGGGTTTTGCCGGGGCTTATAGTCATTTTGTTGCGTGGATGTGTATATAAACCGAAAAAAACAGGTATCCTAAGCCGTATGCAAGAACGGTGGCGGTCGGACAGATGGCGATGACTGATGGGATTCCGAGGAATACGGATGTCAGTGAATCTGCACCGCTGAGAACAATCTGCTTTTTCCCTGTCGCCCGGCACTGCAGGATGACGGAAACACGCAGATGCCGGAATAGATTGAAGAAGAATGCAGAGAAAAAGATAATTTTCTCCAAAGAGCGATGATAATGTGTGGGCAGGAAAAACCGCCGACATCCTTTCCGATGGCGGCGGTTTTCGAAAAATCCTTGAGAGAGAGTATGGATTAGTCTCGCTGGCGAGCGTACTCGTACTGGGTGTCCATACCAAGCTCGGCGGGGAATTCAGTGAAACCGGACCAGGTGTTGAATTCCTTGAGCCCGCTGCGGCCGCAGCTGCCCTGATAGGGAGGACGATAAGTGCACTTGTAAGTGGGAGCCCAGAAGGTCACCAGCTCATAGAAGCCGTAGCCCATGCGGGTGAACGTGCGGGCAACGCCGTCAACGATACCAACGGTGAAACCGGCATTGTTGCCTTCGCGTTCGTCCCAGCGGATGACAGTATTGGGAATCTCGTCCACGGCAAAGATAACATTGCTGAGGGCGCGACCCAGCTTGCGAGTGGCCGTATACTCGGAAGCAGGCGGAGCCTGAATGTCGGCATAAGCCGTTCCGGCGATGGCCAGAAGAATTGTAGAAAGGAGTAAGCGCTTCATGACAGAATCAGGAATACCACATTGTGCAATCTCATGCAAGCGAAAATTGATGAAATTTGCCGAATTTGAGCATTTTTTTACGAAAAGATGCCTGAAAGGTCGATTTGGGTTTCTTTGTCGGTCAGATAGCAGCCGGGGTCAGAGCCGTACCAGTGACCGTTGGAGAAGGCAGCACGTGTGCGGAAGCCGCCGCCGCAGAGTCGGAAATGTTTGCAGGAGGCGCAGCGACCGGAGAGCTTTTTCTGCCGCTCGGCGGGGTCGTCACTGCCGCGCAGTTCATTGAGCTGAGCGGCGGAAGGCTCATGGGTTGCCTCCCAGACATCGGAGAATTTCCGGGTTTTGACATTGCCGAGGGTGACGCTCTGCCAGAATTGGTCGGGGTGGATGTTGCCCTGGGTATCGATGTTGGCAATGCCGCGGCCGGAGCTGTTGGCACCGCCGCCGTTCCAGGAGAGGAGACGGTAGGTCTGCTCGGCCAGCGGATTTCCCTCGCGCAGCTGTCGCAGCAGCAGGTAGATGCCGTCAGCCGGCTGCGTCACCGTTAACAGTTCGCGGGTCTGACCGCTCCTGTGCCAGGCCTCGGCGCGGTCAATCAGCATATCTATAGCTGCGCGGGCTTCCTCCGGCTTGAGACAGGCCACATCCACGCCGCGTCCGGTGGGCACCAGATGGTAGAAGCAGACGCGTTGGATGTTCTCCTGCTCAATGAAGCCGAGAATCTGCTCCATGCACTGCACGTTGTTGCGGGTGAGGGTGAGACGCAGCCCGGTTTTCTGCCCCACTTCCTCGCAGAGTCGGAAGCCGCGGATAGCGCCCTCAAACGCACCCTGCACGCCGCGGAATTGATCGTGAACAGCGCCGATGCCGTCCAGCGAGATACCGACATAGGCCACGCCGAGCTTCTTGAAGAGCTTTGCCAGCTCGGGGGTGATGCGGGTGCCGTTGGTGGAGATAGTGACCTTGAGCCCGCGTTCGGTGGCGCGCTCCAGCAGCTGCGGCAGCTGCGGGTGCAGCAGCGGTTCACCGCCGGAAAGCAGCAGCGCATTCACCTTGTAATCGGCCAAATCGTCAATCACGGCAAAGCATTGCTCCCGGCTCAGCTCGCCCGGGTAGCGCTCGGCATGCGAGTCGGCATAGCAGTGGATGCAGCGCAGGTTGCAGGTGCGCGTGATGTTCCATACCACGATGGGTTTGCGTGCACGCGCGGAGGTAGGGGTGCAGGCGGCCGTGCTGGCATGCGGGTGGGCGGTGCCATCGCCCTGCCCATAGCGGATGTGGTCTGCCGGTTGTGCGGCACCTGTCTGCAGTTTGGTGATGTTAATCATGGCTGTGCTGAGCCGCGCAGAGCGGCGGGTATGTAATTACAGAGGGGTTCCGGGCCGAACATGTCGCCGCAGGTGCCGAATGCGCGGGCGCGGGAGCCCCCGCAGACGCGTCGGTACTCGCAGACCCCGCACTTGCCGCCCAGAGCATCATCATCGCGCAGGCGGGTGAAGATGGGGTGTGTGCGGTACACGGTGGCCAAATCATCCGTGCGGACATTGCCGGCGGTGATGGGGAGGAAGCCGCTGGGCTGAATCTCCCCGATATGGGAGATGAACACCACGCCTTTGCCATCGCGGGTGGGTACCAGATGACGGGGGGCAGGTGCGCCGGATTGGCGTGCTGCCTGCATGAGTGCGCGGCGGTAGTGGTGACCCTCCGTGGTCTTGATGGCGAAGGGGAGTTCCCCGCGCAGGGAAATGAGCTTCTGCCAGAGCGTCTCCAGCTCATCGGCTGTGGGCAAATCCTCCGCCGTGGCGCGCCCCGTGGGCACCAGCAGGAACACACTCCACACATCCGGGGCAATCTGCTTCATCAGCTCGATGAATGCCTCCATCTCAGGCAGGGTACTGTGGGCTACCGTCGTGTTAATCTGCAGCTGGATGCCTGCCTCCTTGGCCATTTGTGCGGCTTTCAGCGTGCGTTCAAAGGTGTGCGGAACGCGTCGGAAAGCATCGTGGCTCGCCTGCGTAGCACCGTCCAGGCTCAGACTCATGCTCACGACCCCGGCTTCTCGCAGACGCCGGAAATCCGTGTTGAGCAGGCGGGGGGTGGCCGCAGGGCTGAGAGCCACGCGCAGCCCGCCCTCAGAGGCCCGCCGGATGATATCAAAAATATCACGCCGCATCATCGGGTCACCCCCGGTCAGCACCAGCATGGGCGGAGCCAGTTCCGCAATTTTGTCCGTCAGAGCCAAGGCCTCATCGTGGTTGAGCTCCAGCGGGTGGGACTTTGGCTGGGCGATAGCGCGACAATGTCGGCAGGCCAGCGCGCACGCACGTGTCACCTCCCAGAAGAGGATGAACGGGCGTTCGTTGAAATCGCACATCGCAGGATGTTTTGCAGCAGACACGCGCCGCATTATACACCAAGGCTCGCTCCCATTAAAGCCTAATTTGCGGCAACTGCGTCACCCGCTGCATGTGTGTGGAAGGGGGTAACCGTTTCGAGGCTTGCCGGTAAACAAGGAGGGAGAGAATCTGAAGGCTCTCCCCCGATGAAAAGCGGTGTGACGCTCTCTTGCTTGCGCCGATGGCGGGCGGTAAGCCCCCCAAGGAGTCAGCAGACGCTGCGTGACCGGGGGCGGTTCCGGTACGGTGGTTATTGCCGGGGCAATCATTCGGGAAGCTCGGTAAAACTCTATACTGAACCATAAACGGGAATTTGACGAGAATCACAAAGTCAAATGTACAACGGACGCAGTCCGCAAGCCACTCGCTTTGCTCGCCAAACCTTCCCTTCGTCCGTTGTTCTTCGTTCTTTCAATTTCTATTTGGTGAGTTTTTAGAGATGCTCAAATCGTCATTCGTAAATCAACGTGTCCCATATCTTTGGGATACGTATGGTTTCTACCCGTTTATTGTTGATTGTTCTTGCCAAGCGGGGTCGGGCGGTGTATGATGTCCACCCGCGAACGGTTATCATGAGCAAGGAGAAAACAAAGAAGGAAAAAGCAGACCTGACATCCGGGGCAGTCACCCCGGAGCCCACGCAGGTGATTATGCCTCAGGCTCCCGGGGTGGAGAAGAGCCTGCTCTCCATGATGACCATTGACCCGACCAATATCGTATCGCAGTGTATATCTGAGGGGATGACCGGCGAATACTTCTACATTCCGGCGCACCGCATCCTGTGGGATATTTTCCGCGCCCGATATGACAAGGGGCTGCCGATTGACGTGACCTCGGTCGCGCAGGAGCTTACCGACCACAACAAGCTGGAGGCTGTCGGCGGGCAGGCCGGCCTCATGGATATTTTTTCCTTTGCCACGACCACGGCGCTCTTCCGTATGCATTTCGATACGCTGCGGGAGAAATTTGTGCGGCGCGCCATCATTCTGGCATCCAACCGCGCATCAGAGGCGGCTTACACCAGCGAGGCAGAGATAGAGACGCTGCTTGACCAGACGGAGCAGGAGGTGCTGCAGATTCGCCAGAGTGCGGATAAGAATGAGGAATGGAGCCTGAACCGGGATATCAACGCTGCCATGACAAATCTGGAGCGTATGATGAACAGCAACGGCGAAATCCTCGGCCTTTCTACCGGATATCCGCGTCTGGATAAGATGATTAACGGGTTGAAGAGCGGTGAGCTCTTCGTTATTGCCGCTCGTCCGTCCATGGGTAAGACCTCGTTCATGCTCAATATTCTGGAGCATCTGGCGCTGGATGTGAAGAAGCCTGTGCTGGCATTCTCCTGCGAAATGCCCAGCGTGCAGCTGGTGGAGCGTCTGCTCTATGCCCGCAGCGGAGTGAGTAAGCAGCAGCTGCTCTCCAAGGGCGGCTCTTTCTCCAAGGAAGAGATGAAACGCCTCAAGTACGCCATCACGGAAATGCGCGCCAGTAAGCTGGTGATTGACGATACGGCCGGTATCTCCATCTCTGAGCTCCGTGCCAAGGCTCGCCGGGTGATGCGTGACCACCCGGACCTCTGCTGCATCGGTATCGACTACCTCCAGCTCATGCGCTCCCATACCAAGCAGGCCCAGAACAGCCGTGAACGCGAGATTGCCGAAATCTCCGGCGGTCTCAAGGCGCTGGCCAAGGAGCTGCGGCTGCCCATCATCGTGCTGGCTCAGCTGAACCGCGGCCCGGAAAACCGCCCCGGTAAGAATAAGGGTGTGCCGATGATGAGCGACCTCCGTGAATCCGGTGCCATTGAGCAGGATGCCGATATGATTGGCCTGCTGTACCGCTCTGCCTACTATGCGGAGGATGATGAGGAACGCCAGGAAATCGGCTCGGATGCCAACCTCGCGCTGGCCAAGAACCGTAACGGTCCAACGGGTGACGTTCCGCTGACTTTCCATGCTGAGCTGATGCGCTTCGTGCCGCGTATCCCGCGTCCGGATGAGGAAGGCGGTGAATGAGCTTTATGTGTAAACGATTGATTCAGGTAGTCTTTGTCCTGGCACTGGTGGTGCTGGGCTTATCTGCGTGCAGCAGTGTGCCGACCGGCAGACGGAACGGCGTGGTCGTGCTGGATATCGGACATTTCATCGGCGGCGAGGGAGCCTCCACCCCCGGTGCGGTCAATGGGAAGATTATTCGCGAGTGCGCTTTCTGGTATGAATACTCTTACTACGTGAAGCGTGAGATAGAACGCGCCGGTTACAAATGCGTGGTCTGTAACCGTGGGAATGCCCCCACGGCAGAGCTGCTTCGTTCCTTTGCCCGCCGCGCCGGAGTGGTGCAGCTGCGCCACCCCGACCGCCATGCGGCGCGTTATCCCTCCCATTATCACCCGGATCGTGTGGCCAGCGGGATGGTGAGCGCGGATTATGCCATTTATCGTCGCGCTTCTGCCGTGGTGTTCCTGCACCACAACAGCTCCGGCGGATGGACAAGCTCTCCCATGCCCTCCATTATCCTGAGCAACCGTTACAATGGGCGACCTCTGGCATCGTCTATTGCACAGACTCTTAACCGCGAGGTGCTTAATCATGGCATGGATAACGGCGGTCGTGAGTGCAAGGTGCAGGTGCGCTATGTGGATGCCGACCGCGCGGCGGGCTGGCTCAATGCCTGCGATGATTCGGGAATCCCGGCCGCCGTCATCGAGGCTGCTTTCCTGAATAACCGAAACCATGCTGCCTATCTGGCAGACCCCGCCAAGGCTCGTTCCTATGCAGAATCCATCGGGCGAGGGGTGGTGGCCTACCTGCGCAGCGGACTGGCCGTCAATCATGTGCGAGCCGATGAGAATAAGGCCGATGAAGGCTCTTTCGGCTATGCTGCGGAATCCCGCCGCCTCAAGGTGCCGGGTGCTCGGTTGCTCGTCCGTTGATTCCGTTAAAAACCCGGTTCCGCAAGGCTGCAGAACCGGGTAAAATGTTTTCAGCGGAGTGTGCGGCGGCCATCAGCGGTGGCGCATGGCATCATTCTGAGCATTGCGCTGTTGCTGGCGCTGCTGCTCGGCCAGAGCGGCCTGCTGGGCTTCCATCATGCGCTGGAAGAAGCCTTTCTTGCCTCCCTTCTTCGGGGTCACCTTGGTGAGCTCCGGGATGGGGACCCGCTTGATGATGAGCGTCTGGATGATGGAGATGATGTTGGTGGTGGTCCAGTACAGAGCCAGGGCGCTCGGGTATGTGTAACAGAACACGAAGAAGAGCAGGGGCATCCAGCGCATAATCTTCACCTGCGTGGGATCACCCGTGGCGGGAGTCATGTGCATCTGGATAATCATGGTGGCCGCCATCAGGATGGGCAGCACGTTCACGGGCACATCCCAGCCCATGAGGGGGAAGGAGAATACCGTGTCCATCTGGGAGAGGTCCGTCACCCAGCCGCACCATTCCGCGCCTCGGAATTCCGCAGCGGTCTGCAGCACATAGAAGAAGGAGAAGAAGATGGGAATCTGCAGCAGCATGGGCAGACATCCGCCCAGCGGGGAAATGCCGTACTCCTGGTAGAGCTTCATCATGCCGGTATTGACCTTCTGCGGGTCGTTCGGGTACTTTTCCTTGAGCTCCTTCATGTGGGGCTGCAGCTGGCTCATGCGCTTCATGCTGATGTAGCTCTTGCGGTAGAGCGGCCAGATGAGCAGGCGCACCACGAAGGTCATGGCAACGATGGCCCAACCCCAGTTGCCGAACCAGCCGTGGAAGATGTTGATGAGCCAGTTCATGGAGTAGCTGATGGGGTGGAAGATACCGTAGTCCATGATGCGGTCGAGCATGCGGAACTCATCCGTCATGCCGTCCAGCATGAGATTGAGCTTGGGGCCGGTGAAGATGCTGAAGCTCAGGTTCTTCTGGCCGCCGGGCATTTCTGCCGTCTTCGGGCTGAGGGAGAACTCCGGGATACCCAGCGCCAGCTCCACACCATCGGAGTTTTCACCCTTGACCTGCAGGGGGAAGGAGGTGGGGGCGGCGTAGAAAGCATTGTTACTGGAGCCGTTGTTGGGTTTGATAAGGCTGGCGTAGTACTGGTTCATGACACCGGCCCACTCCAACTGTTCGCCGTCGCTGACGAGGATGCGCTCTTTCTTCTTGCCGAACCAGGGGCTGAACTCGCCCACGTTGTACTTGTCGAAGTCGCCGTCATCCAGTGTCACAAAGTAGGTATAGTAGGCGGCTTCATCCGTGGAGATGCGGTTTATGCCGCCGGCATAGATACCCCAGTTGCGGACATCCAGGGTCTGTCCGGAGGTATTCTGGACGTCAATCTTGAGGTCGAGAGCGAACGCATTGCCATCAATGACGTCTTCGCCGACTTTCAGGGGCTTGAGGGTGTATATCTTGCGGATGATGAGGCCATCGCGCTGCCCTACCAGCACCACCTGTTGATCGTTGGTCTGGGCGGGCAGGACGGTGTAGACCGTGTTGTCAAAGGTGGGGGCGGCGGTCTCGCTGAGCCCGAACATGAGGGTACCGATACCCTGGTTGGGGTTGGAGTTGATGAGCACGTTGGTCCGGTTCAGCTCCGGGCGGGTGGTGTTGATGACCTTGCCCAGCATTTCCACGCTGCTGATGCTGCCGCCGATGTTGCGGAAGCTGTAGCGGGCCACTTCCTTGCCGTCAGCGGTCTTGCCGACGAGGGTGGCAATGGTGGCGGGCTCCACAGCGGGCTGCTGCGGAGCAGGCGTTGCCGGGGTAGCGGCAGCGGCCTCAGCGCTCGCAGGCGCGGCGGCAGGTGTCGCTGTCTGTTCGGGGGCAGGGGTGGCAGCCTGCTGTGCTGCGGGCTGATTCGCTGCTGCGGCAGCGGCTTCCTCCTGCTGTGTCTTGTTCATGTAAAACTGCACGCCCAGAAGAATCATGCAGATCGTCACGACAATCCATGCTTTTTTGTCCATAATTGTTAGTGTCGGGGGTTGAAGAAAATGGTTCTCGTTCAGGCCGAGCCTTTGCGGGGCGGGACGGGGTCGTGTCCGCAGCCGCCCCAGGGATTGCAGCGCAGGATGCGCCATATACCCAGAGCAGCACCCTTGAACGCACCGTGGGTTTCCACGGCCTGGATGAAGTAGGTGGAACAACTGGGGGTGAACCGACAACCGCTCCCCGGTCCGCAGATGAAATGCAGCGGACCGCTGATAAAACGCTTGTAGAAGCGCACCGGGAGGATGAGCAGTTGCTTCAGCATGCCTTGGTTTCTGTGCGTAGCAGACGCTTCATCTGCTTGATGAAATCGCGCTCCAGTTGTTCGTAGGACGCCGTGGCTGCATGTATTCGGGGAATGATGACCACATAGCGCCCGGTGGAGAGGGGCTCCCCGTGCGCGCGCAGTATCTCGCGCACGCGACGCCGCAACAGGTTGCGGACTACGGCATGCCCCAGTTTTCGGGTGGTGACGATGCCGAAGCGCGATTCCGCAGCCCCGGCATCCGATGCGGCAGCTCCTCGGGAAATCGGAGCTGCACTCAGCACAAGAAAACGCCCTGCTGCGGATGAGCCTTCGGCGCGTACCATGGCGAACTCAGAGGCTCGTTTCATGGTCTGGCGCCGTGTCAGCTTCATCGTAAACAGGGCGTAATTATCTTCCGTCAGACAGAATTGCAGGGGAAAACTCCCACAGAGCAACCCGGCAGCGGAACAGTTCTTCAGCCGTGCTGGATGATGTGGCGCTTGTAGTGCACCTCTGCGCCCTTGGGCAGAAGACGCTTGCGGCCCTTGGCGCGACGACGGGCGAGGATGGCGCGGCCGTTCTTGGAAGCCATGCGGGCACGGAAACCGAACTGGCGCTTGCGGCAGCGCTTGGAAGGCTGGTATGTTCTCTTGCTCATAGTTAATTTCTCCTGTTATTTGTGAAGTGGTTAGTCGGCCGGAATAAGTGGCCGGGCGGCTATGATACTCCAAAATCGGCGCATGTCAAGCACCGATGTTGTTTTTTTTCATTTTGTTGCCCGAAAATCAGGCGTCGGCCACCATGAATTTGAGTTCGGCCTCGCAGGTAATCTCCCCATTGACGGTGCAACGGGCAGCTGCCAGACCAATGGCTCCGCGCATCTTGGTGAGCTCGGTTTCGATGATGAGAACATCGCCCGGTACCACCGGCTTACGCCACTTCACCTTGTCGGCACTCATGAAATAACCGATCTTGCCCTGATTCTCCGGGATGCGGAGCATGAGGATGGAGGCAACCTGAGCCATGGCTTCCAGCTGGAGCACGCCGGGCATGACCGGGCGGCCGGGGAAGTGGCCCTGGAAGAAGAGTTCGTTCATGGTCAGGTTCTTCTGACCCACGCACTTGTTGTCGCCCTCGAAACCGAGGATGCGGTCTACCAGCATGAAGGGGTAGCGGTGCGGCAGCAGGTTCATTACCTCCGGGGTCTCCAGCACGGAAGTACCCACCGGCAGCACCACGGGCTTCGGGCGCATGGCTTCCATGCTCTCGAACTTCTGCTGCAGCTTGGAAGCCATCTGGGTGTTGATACCGTGGCCGGGCATCACGGCGATGACGTGACCCAGGATACGGCGGCCGTTCAGGATGAGGTCGCCAATCATATCCATGGCCTTGTGACGGGCACACTCGTTGTGGTGGCGCAGACCACCGGCGCAGATGTATTCATCACCCTTGATGACGATGGCGTTGTCCAGCGTGCCGCCCTGAATGAGCCCCTTCTCCAGCAGCGGCTGGATGTCCTCATAGAAGCAGAAGGTGCGGGAGTTGGCCAGCTCTTGCTCATAGTTGCCGGGGGTGATTTCGGAGTGGAAGTACTGGGTCACGCGACCGTTCGGACCGACGGCGGTCACGGAGACACGGAACTTGCGATCCGGCATGATGATGATCTGGGAACCGTTTTTGTTCTCCACGGAGATGGGCTCGCGGATTTCCCAGACCTGGCAGGGGGCATCCTGTTCCACGATGCCGGCCTGCTTGATGAGGTCAACATACGGCTGGGCGGAGCCATCGCCGATGGGCGGCTCGTTGGAGTCCATCTCAATAATGGCGTTGTCTACTCCCATACCGGTGAGGGCGGAGAGGATGTGCTCCACGGTGTGCACCTTGACGGAGCCTTCTGCCAGCGTGGTGGCGCGTTCCACTGTCTGCACCTTGGCCGCAGAGGCATCAATGAAAGGCTTGTCCGGCAGGTCGATACGGCGGAACTTCAACCCGGTGTTCACATCAGCCGGCTTGATGGTCAGCTTCACGGCGTTGCCCGTGTGCAGAGACGTGCCTTCGATGGAGGCACACTTACCGAGAGTTTTTTGCATGAGAATAGCCATAGCGTCCTAGTTATATTACCTGAAGTTTTCTTCCTTGTGAAGCAAAATCCCGCTCCGTTGAGCTGATTTTTGCCTTTTTTCGCCGCGCGGGAGAAAAAAAGCTTGAAAAAAAGCAGTTGGAGGAGTAGGATTCCGCACCTTTACCTGTGGGAATCTGTTGGGGAAGTTTTTTTATCGTTATGTCTTATCCTATCTGCACCGCTCTTGCTATTTTCCTGATTTCGTACGCCTTCATTGTTTCGGAGAAAGTGCATCGAACCATTGCGGCGCTCTCCGGCGCCATGCTCATGGTGTTGATGGGGGTAATTGACCAGGAAGCGGCTATACGTCATATCGATTTCAACACACTGGCGTTGCTCATCGGTATGATGATTCAGGTGCTGGTGCTCAGCAAGACAGGGCTGTTCCGTTTCCTTTCCGTCTGGGCTGCCCAGAAAACCAAGGGTAACCCCGTGGCGCTGCTGATTGCGCTGTCGATTCTGGTGGCCGTCAGCTCCGCCTTCCTGGACAATGTGACGACGGTGCTGCTGACAGTGCCGATTACCTTTACGCTGGCCCGTGATTTGAAGATATCCGCCAGGCCGTTCATCTTTGCTCAGATTTTTGCCTCCAACATCGGCGGCACCTGTACCATGATTGGTGATCCGCCCAATATCATGATAGCCAGTGCGGTGAAAGAACTGAGTTTCAATGATTTCATTGTCAATCTGACGCTGCCGTGTCTCATCAGCTTTGTGATAACCATTGCGGTGATACTGCTGATTTTCCGTAAGGATTTCCGCGCCAGTTCCAAGCACTTGCAGCGTGTGCAGAAAATCAAGACCAAGGGGCTCATCCGCAGCAAGGGACTGCTCATTCGCAGTCTCATCTGCCTGGGTATCACGTTGGCCCTCTTCTGTTCTCATGGGCAGATACCGGGCTGGCATCTGGAGAGCGGGACGATTGCCGTGACGGGAGCCTCGCTGCTGCTGCTCACCACCATGCCTGCCCGCGACCGCGTGCTGGAGCAGATTTTCGCCCGTGTGGAGTGGACCACCATCTTCTTCTTCCTCGGTCTCTTCGTGTTGGTGGGTGGCCTGGAGGTCAACGGTATCATCAATTGGATGGCAGAGCAGACCATGGCCCTGACGCAGGGGGATGCGGCGCTCACCACCTTCTCCGTGCTGGGTCTCAGTGCTGTCATGTCCGCCTTTGTGGATAACATCCCCTTTGTGGCCACCATGATTCCGCTGGTGAAGGATATGGGAGCCATGGGCTACGGTAATCTGGAGCCGCTGTGGTGGGCGCTTTCGCTGGGGGCCTGTCTGGGCGGTAACGGAACTGTTATCGGTGCCAGTGCCAATGTGGTGGCTCTGGCTCTATCCCGCAAGCACAATGTGGTCTTCACTTTCTTCGGCTACATGAAGCTGGCCTTCCCGCTCATGCTGGTCTCTATCCTCATTTCCGGGGTTTACCTCTGGATTCGCTTCCTGTAAACGCTGAGGCCGGGCGTTATTTATCCGCCTTTTCTCTATCTCTGAGCCGATACTTTTTATCGGCGTAGATTCTGACATAGTCAACCTCCAGGGCGGCACCTTTCTTGCGGAGGGTATCGCGGTCTGCCTTGCCGGCCCAGGCGCCTTCCACCTGCTGGTCGATGAGGAGGTAGAACTCGTGGTTTTCGTTGTCGAACGGCCAGTCGGTGGAGATGCTCTTGTCGTATTGCCCGGTCTGTTGGCCGTCCAGATAGAAGGTGATGCTGCCGGGTTTCCATTCCATGGTGTAGACATGGAAGTCTTCTTTATTTCCCTGCAAAACGGGTTGGATTCCTGTGGATTTGTGTTGGCCGTTGTTGCCGTTCATGTGCAGGGTCTGGTATACTTTCTGCTCAAAGTTGAGGTGCTCCAGGATGTCGATTTCACCGCCGGCGGGCCAGCCTCCTTTGAGCGGCAGCATCCAGATGGCGGGCCAGCAGCCCTGCACGCAGTCAAAGCGAGCGCGTACTTCCACCCGTCCGTATTGGAAGGTGAAGGTGTTTTTGGTGTAGATGCCGGCGCAGGCCAGAGTTTCCTGCGGCTTTTTCTGGTTGCTCATGGTGCGGTACTTGCCGTATCTGCCCCAGAGGCTGATGCCGGAGCCGTTCATCTTCAGCAGCTTTTTGTCGCGTGACTGGTATTTTTTCCAGTCCGGGAAACTGTCTGCCTTTTCGTATTCAATGCGACTCCATTTTTGGGTATTGAGCTTTTTGCCGGAGAAGTTGTCCTCAAAGACGAGTACCCAATCATCTGCGGCAAAGGCCGGGAAACAAAGGGCGGTGAGGAGGATAAGAATGCGTCTGGTCATGGCAGTGGTGGGAAAGGGTCGGGTGGTTGGGGAAAACGGGGCGGGAGACTGCTGCCTCCCGCCCATCGGGGAATGTTACGGCAAGGAGTTACTTACTTGCCAAAGGCGGTTTTGTACACGCCCAGCACCTCTTCCCAAGTGCAGGGGCGGGGGTTGCCGCCGGTGCAGACATCGGCCATCGCGGCATCGGTGAGGGCTTCGAGGTCCTCTTCCTTCACGCCGATTTCGGCCAGAGTCTGCGGGATGTTCACATCCAGGGAGAGCTGCTTGACGGCATCAATGGCGGCCTTGCGGTACTCTTCCTGGCTCATGCTGTCCACGCCTTTCACGCCCATGGCGCGGGCGATTTCGCGGAACTTCTCGCCGGTGTAGGGGGCGTTGTATTCCATGACGTAGGGCAGCAGTACGGCGTTGGCCACACCGTGCGGGGTGTTGTAGAAGGCGCTCAGCGGGTGAGCCATGCCGTGCACCACGCCCAGTCCCACGTTGGAGAAGGCCATGCCGGTCATGTACTGGCCCAGAGCCATGTCTTCGCGACCGTCCGGGTCGTTTTCCACGGCTTTGCGGAGGCTGCGGGCGATGATTTCCACGGCCTTGATGTTGAGGGTGTCAGCCAGTTCCCATGCGGCCAGGGTGGTGTAGCCCTCGATGGCGTGGGTCAGGGCGTCCATGCCGGTGGCGGCGGTCAGTCCCTTGGGCATGGAGGACATCATATCCGGGTCAACCACGGCCACCACGGGGATGTCATGCGGGTCAACGCACACGAACTTGCGGCGGTTGGCTTCATCCGTAATCACATAGTTGATGGTGGTCTCTGCAGCGGTGCCGGCGGTGGTGGCTACGGCAATCATGGGCACGGCCTTGTTCTTGGTGGGGGCTACGCCTTCCAGAGAAACCACATCGGCAAATTCAGGGTTGTTGATGATGATGCCGATGGCCTTGGCCGTGTCCTGCGGGGAGCCGCCGCCGATGGCAATCATGTAGTCGGCTCCGGCAGCCTTGAAGGCCTCCACGCCGCCGTTCACCACGGTCACGCTCGGGTTGGCTTTCACCTTGTCGTATATCTCGTAGGGAGCACCGGCTTCATCCAGCAGGGCGGTCACTTTGCTCACCACCCCGAAGCGAACCAGGTCAGCATCGGTCACGATGAGGGCTTTCTTGAATCCGCGCGCATTCACCTCGGTGACAATGGCGCTGATGGCTCCATGACCATGATAGCTGGTCTCGTTCAGAATAAATCGTTTTGCGGACATGTGTACATGTTAATGAAATTCGTTCATAAATCAATCCAAAAAATGCCCGGAGTCAAAAAAACGGGTGGGTGGGGTTGACTCTTGCGGGATTTCCTGTTATGGTTTCCCCCGCACATGAATTACGCGGAACTCATCGTCATTGCCTTGGTGCTTGCTCTGGATGCAACGGTTTATTCGTTCTCCTACGGCCTGATTCTGCGTGTGCGCCGGGCGGTCAGCTCTCTTTGGCTGGCGCTGACGGTGGGGGCTTTCCAGATGGCGATGCCGTTGCTCGGCTTTTGGGGCGGTCAGGAGCTGCGCAGCTATGTGGATGCCTGGGCCCCGTGGATTGTGCTGGCTGTGTTTCTGCTGCTGGGGCTGGGGATTATCCGCCATGCCCGGGTTGAGCAGGAGGAGGCTGCTTCTGCCACACCCCTCGGGCTGATGGCGCTGCTGCTGGTGGGTATTGCCACGGCTATTGATGCTTTGGCCGTGGGAGCCTGTATGGCGCTCGGGGATTTGGTGGGGTGCTGCCTGTGCCCCGGTCAGGTGGTGCTCGCCGCGGGTATCATCGGTATCATTACCTTTGTCTGCTCTTTGTCCGCCTTTCATTTGGCGCAGCTGCTGCACCGGCTTCCTACCCGCTGGCTGGAAACGCTCGCCGGCCTGCTGTTGATTGCCCTCGGCGTGAAACAGCTATTTTAATCAGAGGGGTAATTGGAATATGCCGTAGGAAATGCTTATTTGATGTGCCAGAGTTGTTTTCTCCGGCTCTCGAATTCGTTCAGAAAATGCTCTTCCACCGGCGATAACTGCGTCTGACTACGCTCTCTGAATGCTTCATATTCAGCTGTCGCTTTTTCCTTTGCCAACTCTGCGGAAACAGATCCGGCATGGCTCAGCAGTTCTTTGCCGGAAAGTTTGAGAAAATCGTCCAGTTTTTCAATCCAGTCCGACATGTACATGGGCTTGTGGCTTTTTGCCTGCAATTCCGCAAAATCAAGATAAAGACTGACAATTCGATTCAGCGTATCCAATTCCTCTGCATTCAGATAATTCTTAGCGTAGAGTGCGTCGTTCTTTTTAGGCCATCCTCCGGTCCAGGATGTGAGCCCCATGAAATCTTTCTCCGCATCAGCCCGTGAATAGATGATTTCTGATGCTGTGTGTCCATGAGCAGAAAAATGCATCTTATTCTGTACTGTTTTAAAGAAGCGTTGCGTCATTTCGGTGCGGGGATCATAGTCGATGCTCAGGGCGTATATCTCCAGTACCTTTCGGTAAAATACCTTTTCGGATGACCGAATGTCTCGGATTCGTGCCAGCAATTCATCGAAATAATTCCCTCCGCCGGCTTGTTTTAGCAGCTCATCGTTGAGCGCAAATCCTTTTGTTAGATACTCTTTTAATACCTGCGTGGCCCAGATGCGGAATTGTACTCCACGGTGCGATTTGACCCTATATCCCACGCTGATGATGACATCGAGATTGTAGTAGGCAACTTGATATGTTTTTCCGTCAGTGGCAGTTGTTGCAAAAAATGCAACAACTGAATCAGGAGAAAGCTCACCTGATTCAAAAACTCCTCTGATATGCCGTGAGATGGTCGATTTGTTGCGCTGAAAAAGCTCTGCCATCTGGTCGGTTGTCAGCCAGACCGTATCATTGGCCAGCGACACCTCTATACCAGGTCGTCCATCCTGAGTCTGATACAGGATAACAGACCCTTTGTTCAACGGAGTTTCTGATGTTTCGGAGGGGCGGCGTTTCATAATCATGTATTAGCATGTTAACTGACAAGATGCAAGCAAAAGTTCCCCGGCCTGCTGTTGATTGCCCTCGGCGTGAAACAGCTATTTTAATCAGAGGGGTAATTGGAAAATGCCGTAGGCTGCGAGGCCAATACCGACCAGGGTGACTACCATGGGGAGTAGCTGTGGTACGCCGGAGTCCGTCACGATCGCATCGCTCGGATTCTCCGGATTGTACAGCACCGTGGTGGTGGTGGAGCCTATGACGGAACAGTCATAGGCAGAGCCTTTGATTTCATACTCATTTCCCTGTTCATCCGTGTAGCGGAAGAAGCCATCCATCGTGTCGTTTTCACGGTGGCTGTGGTCTGAGTTTGAGCCGATGCTGATGGAGATGCTGCGTCTGGGAACTATCCGTACCAGCACCCCCTGGGTTTTGATGCCCTTTTTGCTGAGTCGGTTTGCTTTCCTGAGCCCTGTGATGCCGAAATACAGCATCAGTATGCCGGAGACGAGGTGCACATACGGGGCGTATTCCGGCGGAAGGCTTAAATTAAAATGGTCGACTGCGAGTGGGTTCATGAGCGTGGGAGGAAAGGTGACCGAAAGTGAGGATATAAGTGGCTGTTCAGGTTATATAACAGAGCAGGGGTACAGGCAATGTTTTTTTTTTGCTTTTGATGTCGTTTTTGTGCTGTTTACGCATTGGATATATTGATTAGTTGCATATTTCTCTGTATCATCGGCAGGCAGCGGGGGTAATAAATCGTTGTTTATCGGTGAGCGGTACTTCAATCCCGCTTGTACGCAGCGGATTTTCGGGGATGAAGTACCGTTCACCGATACAAATCCGTGCCAATCACAATTTTTTTTCGATTTCTGCAAAAAAAGTTTATCAGGCGCAAATTAGACAAAACTAACACAAAAAGAATTAGTTATAACTAACAGCGGGATAAAAATTTAAGAAATAACTGTTGGAGAATGGCTTGCGGCAGAAAATAAAGTCTTGCCAAAAGTGACGTAACGTGGTAAAACATCGGTGTCATGAATACGAGTACAATCAGCAAGGTAACGGCGCGCGAGATACTGGATTCGCGCGGGAATCCGACCATGGAAGCAGAGGTAACGCTGAGCAACGGCATCCTGGGGCGTGCATCCGTCCCCAGCGGCGCTTCCACGGGTGAGCATGAGGCGCACGAGTGGCGGGATGGCGACAAGAGCCGCTACTGCGGCAAGGGTGTAGCCGGAGCCGTGGCTCATGTGCATGAGGAGATAGCCCCCGCACTCTGCGGCATGGATGCGGCAGACCAGATTGGGGTGGATACACGCATGCGGGAGCTGGACGGCACGCCGAACAAGTCCCGATTGGGGGCTAATGCGCTGCTGGCGGTCTCTCTGGCAACGGCGCGAGCGGCGGCACAGGCTACCGGACAGCCTCTGTACCGCTATCTGGGCGGGCCGAATGCCCACATCCTTCCCGTGCCGATGATGAATGTCATCAACGGCGGGGCACACTCGGATGCACCCATCGATTTCCAGGAGTTCATGATTATGCCCAAGGGGCTGCCCACTTTCCGCGAGGCGCTGCGCTGCGGCGCAGAGGTGTTCCACGCACTGGCTGCCGTGCTGCGGAAGCGCGGTCTGAGCACCGCCGTGGGGGATGAAGGCGGCTACGCGCCCAACCTCAACGGCACGGAAGATGCGCTGGACTGCATCGTGCAGGCTATTTCTAACGCCGGGTATGAGCCGGGTAAGGAGGTGTTCCTGGCGCTGGATGTGGCCAGCTCAGAGTTCTATGACCCGGAAAGCGACCGTTACGTGTTCAAAAAGAGCACGGGCGACAGCCTTACTGCCGCAGAGCTGACGGATTATTACAAGGGTCTCATCAGCCGCTATCCCATCATCTCCATCGAGGACGGTTGCGCCGAAAACGATTGGGAGGGCTGGAAGCTGCTCACGGACTCCATCGGCGACCGCTGCCAGCTGGTGGGCGATGACCTCTTTGTGACCAATGTGGACTTCCTCCGCAAGGGAATTCGCGCCGGGGTGGCCAACTCCATTCTGGTGAAGCTCAATCAGATTGGTACGCTCTCCGAGACCTTCGAAGCCGTGCGCCTGGCGATGATTAATCGCTACACCGCCGTCATTTCTCACCGCAGCGGTGAGACGGAGGACGCTTTCATTGCCGATCTGGCTGTGGCGACCAATGCCGGGCAGATTAAGACGGGCTCGCTCTCCCGCGTGGACCGACTGGCCAAGTACAACCAGTTGCTGCGCATTGAGGAACAGCTTGGCAGCGCCGCCGTATACGGCATCAGCGCCATCTGATACCTCCGCTGTGTAACCTTAACAATGCTTACAACCTCTCCCGGCATCGGGAGGGGTTGTAAGTGTTCTTTTTTATTGAGTTGCAATGAGGAAGAGATGTGTTTCCTTGTTGAATTAGTACAAACTAACTCAAAATGAGGGCGTTCTGACGATTTTTTTTGCATTTTTGGGTCGCCAGATGGGGAAAAATCAGTTATAATGAGCGCACGAGGAAGTGAATTGCTGCACGGCGGCAGGCCTCATTCCCCCAAAAGCTAACAATTCTCATATTATGCAGTACACACACGAAGTAGAACAGATGTGTTGCGTCAAGAAGGGCTGCAATCACGGCCCTGCACCCATCCCGCAGGAGGGTGCCTGGACGCAGTCCACGAAGATTGAGGACATCTCCGGTCTGACCCACGGTGTGGGTTGGTGTGCTCCTCAGCAGGGTGCCTGCAAGCTCACGCTTAACGTGAAGCAGGGCATCATTCAGGAAGCTCTGGTGGAGACAATCGGCTGCTCCGGCATGACCCACTCTGCCGCCATGGCCTCTGAGATTCTGCCGGGCAAGACCGTGCTTGAGGCACTGAACACCGACTTGGTGTGCGATGCCATCAACACCGCCATGCGCGAACTCTTCCTGCAGATTGTTTACGGTCGCACCCAGAGCGCCTACTCTGAGGGCGGTCTGCCCATCGGCGCCGGTCTGGAAGACCTGGGCAAGGGACTGCGCTCCCAGACGGGTACGCTGTACGGCACTCTGGCCAAGGGTGCTCGCTACCTGGAGCTGGCTGAGGGCTACATCACCAAGCTGGCTCTGGATGCCGACG
>CAYYKC010000003.1:0-11896 GCA_964471605.1 uncultured Akkermansia sp.
GAAAGCACAAGACCTCACGTTTCTACTACCAGCAGATTTGAAACAGACCCGAAAATGGGCTTTCCTGAAACTCTGAACTTGCCAGAGTGGGGGCGAAGGAGTAGTATAGACTCAATACATGCGCCGTTATATCATCAGACGCCTGCTGTTGATGCCATTCACCCTGATTGGCATCACCCTGCTGGTGTTTTCCCTTTCCCGACTGGTTCCCGGCGGTCCGGTGGAGCGCATGTTGCAGGAGCAATCGATGGCTGCTCTGAGCGGGGATAAAACCGGTAGCAGCGAGACGGTGAGCGAGGATGATTTGGAGCGGCTGGAGGTGATGTTCAGTCTGCATGAGCCTATCTGGAAGGCCTATCTGCAGTGGTTGGGGGTCCTTTCCCGCGAGATTCAGGTGGAGCGTGCCGAGTTTAATGATGAGGGGGTAGCTTACCTGACCCTGACCAACTCCGAGGGAAAATCCGCCGTGCTCGAGGTTCAGCGAAATGGCACGAAGCCTGCCTTCCTGGCTGTACCGTGGATGGAAAAGGAAAGCTGGGAAGTACGTCTGGAATCTCCCCGGCATCGCGCCGAGCAGTGGGCCCGTCGCCATGGTATCACGGATGAAGCTCAGATTCGCAAGAAGGCAGAGTCCCCGGCCTGTCGCCGTTGGCGGGCTGTTGCCTGTCGGCGGGTGCATGACGGTCTGTTGCAGGGCAGCCTCGGCGTTTCCTACAAGTACCATGAGCCGGTGGGCGCCATGATACGCGACCGTTTGCCCGTTTCTCTTTACTTCGGCCTGTTGGGGGCGTTGATAACCTATCTGGTGAGTGTGCCGCTGGGTGTTGTGAAGGCTCTGCATCATCGCGGCTGGTTCGACAGCCTGAGCAGTGTGGCCATTTTCACCGGATACGCCGTTCCCGGATTCGCGCTGGGGGCCGTTCTGCTGGTTTATCTGGGGGCTCGTCTGGAGTGGTTCCCGATGTACGGTATCACCAGCCCTGACTTTGCCTCCATGCCTTTAGACGAACAGGTAAAGGATTTGGCTCTGCACACGGTGCTGCCGCTGCTATGCTATGTGGTATCCTCCTTTGCCATGACGACCATGATGATGAAGAACAGTCTCATGGAAAACATCTCCGCCGACTACGTTCGCACTGCCGTTGCCAAAGGCGTAAGCTTCCGTCGCGCCGTCTGGGGACATGCTTTCCGCAATGCTTTCATCCCGCTGGCTTCTTCTCTGGGTGGGGTATTCTGTACGGTTGTAAGCGGCTCGATACTGATTGAGCGAGTGTTTGATATTCAGGGGTTTGGAATGCTGAGTTTTCAGGCGCTCATGGACAAGGATTATTCTCTGGTGATGGGGACGCTGCTGCTGACCTCCGTACTGATTATTCTGGGTAACCTGCTGTCGGATATGCTGGTGGCGCTGATAGACCCGCGAATCAAGTTTGACCATGCTTAAGAACACCGTAGCCATCCTCCTGATTCTCTGTGCAGTTGCCGGTGTGGCCGGTGAACTGAACGGATGGCTGCTGCCTACCGTTTCCTGGCCCTTTACCGTGAGTCGCGAGGTGAACTTCCTGCATATCAGCGGCCATTATGTGCCGGATCTGGAGGTGGACGGCTCATTCCACTGGTTCGGGTGGTTGAGCATGGTGGCGCTGTTCATCGCCGGGTTGTATCTGTTGCTGCGCCCTGCTGCCGGCATGCGAATGGCACCGGAGCGCGCCAAGCGTTGGAAGCGTTTCCGCAGCATGAAGCGCGGTTGGTGGTCATTCCTGATGCTTCTGTTCCTCTTGTTGCTGGCGGCGCTGGATCAGTGCGTGGTGGGAAAACGTGCTCTGGCCGTCAAATATGAGGGACAATGGTATTTTCCTGCCTTTACCCGAGCCATCATACACGGCAATACCTTCGGGCTGGTGGGCGACGAAGCTCTTTCGGAGGCCGATTATCGCGAGTTGGCTTCATCGGTTGGTCTGCCGGATGCTCCGGAGGTGGTGGTGATGCCGCCCATCCCTTATGACCCCGTTTCGGACGCGGCACCGTTCCCTACGGAATCCCTGGAACAGAGGAAAGATGGGCGTTATTACAGGAAAGGGAGTGATAAGCCGTTCAATGGCATTGCCTGTCGGCTATACGAGGACGGTATGCCGCACATGCGAACCCGCTGTCGCCAAGGTTTGCCCGATGGATATGTACAGGGCTGGTCACGCGACCGCAGGGAAGTGTATGCCGCCCAATACTCTGCCGGAGAAATGACCGAGCATCACTTCAACGGGCCGGGCACGGTGGAAGAGTTTGAAAAACTGACGGACCCGAAAAATGCCTGCGTGGTATATTATCATCCCGCGCCGCCGCTTTCCGGCGGGCATCTGCTGGGGACGGACAGTCGTGGCGCGGATATTGCCGCCGTGTTGTACGGTGGGTTGCAGGTGTGTATTGCAGCCTCTCTCTTCTACCTGCCGATTATCTATGGCATCGGATTGACGTTGGGCATGCTCATGGGCTATTTCGGCGGGAAGTGGGATTTGCTGGTACAGCGGGTGATAGAGATACTCTCTCAACTGCCGTTCCTGTTTGTGGTGATGATTCTGGCAGATGCGCTGCCGCTGGAGATGCGGGGTATGTTCCTCATCCTCAGCCTTCTGGCTTTATTCGGCTGGATGCGGATGACCTATCTGGTGCGCACGGCCACCATGAAGGAAAAGACCCGCGAATATGTGGCCGCCGCGCGGGTGATGGGAGCAGGTACTGTACGTGTCCTGCTGAAGCATATCCTGCCGAATATCACGGGTATCGTGGTGACGCTGTTGCCGTTCAGCGTGGCTGCGGTCGTTTTTTCGCTTACCTCGCTGGACTATCTCGGTTTCGGCCTGCCGGAAAGTTATGCCAGCTGGGGTCGTCTGCTCAATGACGGCCTGTCCCGCTTGTCATCCCCCTGGGTGGTGTCCTCGGCGTTCCTGGCGCTGGTCATCACGCTCCTGATAGTCACTTTTGTCGGAGAAAGCGTGCGCGAGGCATGTGATCCGCGCCGCCGCACTTATTACGAATGAAGCGCTCCCATCCCATTTCTGTTATATTGCTGCTGTGCGGATTCCTGATGTTGAGCCTGTGCAGCGCGGTGCTGTGCAGTTGTGACGGACGTCACCACGTGGAAGGGGCCACCTGGCAGGCTCCGGATGACAAGGTGATGCCGCTTGCGTTCAGGGATGATGAGAATGTGCCCGCCTATGCCAAGCGCTGGCGCATGCCGGAGGGCTTTTACGGCTTCCCGACCCGCTGGAATGAGAAAGTGAAAGCGTATCTGGAGCGGAGTATTGAAACCAAGACTGAGGATTTGAAACGTTCCATGACGCAGCATCTCAGCTCCGTTCCCGGTTCGGACGAGCATCGGCGCTCCGGGGTGCGGGCTCAGTCCGACAGGCTCAGCCTGGCCAACCTCATGGAGCGGAGCAGGATGGGCGATTATCTCGTCTTCCGCCGCCCGAAGGACTTGCCTGATAATCTCGTGTGGCAGGACGGGGCCGCTGAGCCGGAACTTGGCAGTCCGGAAGCACGCAAGGGGGGGACACTGCGACTGCCTCTCCAGCGTTCATTCCCGAATACGCTGCGTCCGTTCGGGCCGAACAGCAATAATGCGACCCGCCGCTACGTCTACGATGATATTGACCTCCCGCTGGTGCGCATTCACCCCGGAACAGGGCGCCTTATTCCCGGAACGGCTGATCGCTGGGCTGTCTCTCAGGATAACCGCACCGTTTATTTCCACATTGACCCGAAAGCGTGCTTTTCCAATGGGAAACGCCTGACTTCCCGTGATTATATATGCTCCCTTTTTGTCCGAACATCTACTTTCGCCGAAGAACCGTTCTACGGCAGTTATTACATGGACAATTTCGCCCGCATCGCCGTGTATGGCGATGAGTATCTGGCCGTCACGCTCAATGCCCCGCGTCCCTATGCTCCCGTTTATGCCTCCCTGCCGGCCTGTTGTACCTCGTTCTACGCCGAGTTCGGCCCGGATTACACCACCCGTTACCTGTGGCGCGTGGCTCCCACCACCGGGGCGTATACCATCCGGCCGGATGGCCTGAACATGGGGCGCAGCATGGTGCTCAGCCGTGTGAAGGACTGGTGGGCAGCCGACCGCAAGTTCACCCGCTATTCCTGCAATGTGGACAACATCGTGTACCTTTTTGTGACGGAAACATCCAAGGTGCGGGAACTGTTCCGCATCGGCCAGTTGGACGTGTTTTCTGCTCGTGATGCGGATGTGTGGTACGAAGGAATGGAGATAGACCCGGTATACCGCGGGTTGATTCAGCGTGTGCGCTTCAGCAACATCTGGCCACGCAACTGCTTCGGCTGGCATCTGAATGTCTCGAAACCGCCCTTCAACAACCGGGATGTGCGCTTGGGATTCCACCATGCGCTCAATGTGCAGAGTGTCATCAATACCGTCTTTCGAGGTGACTATTCCCGACTGGGCTCCTATTTATCCGGATTCGGTAAATACACGGATACCGGTATCTGTGCGCTACCGTTTTCGCCGGAAAAGGCTCGTCGCTATTTTGCCCGGGCCGGATACACGGAGGAGGCCGATGATGGTATTCTCTGCAAGCCGGACGGTACTCGTTTGCAGGTGGTGGTCAGCTCGCGCATTGATTCGCTGTATGCCAACAGTATGAACATTCTGCGCGAGGATGCTGCCAGATGTGGTCTGGATTTACGCCTGGAGCAGATGGACGACACCGTGTTCTATCTCAAAGTCAAAGAGAAGAAACACAGCGCTGCCATTTTCTCCTGGGGCTTCTCGCCCCCCCTGCCGGATGCCTCTGCTTTCTTCCTCTCAGAATATGCCGTGAAAGAAGACGGCTCACCCTTGCCCGGCACCAACAATATCACGGCCACGGCTTCCCCGGAGCTGGATGCCGCCATTCTGGATTGCCGTATGGCCTCCACAGAGCAGGAAATGATGGATGCTCAATTCCGAGTGCAGCGACTTATCGCGGATACAGCGGCATGGGTCCCCGGCTGGACGACTTCTTACTGGCGTTTTGCCCAGTGGCGCTGGCTTCGCTGGCCGGATACACCGGATTGCCGATTCTGTCCGCCGAGGTACTATGACCCGCTGGACAGCCACCTTTACTGGATTGACGAAGAGATTAAACGCGAGACTCTGGAGGCGCGTACCGATGGCGGTTCTTTCCCGGAGGCTCAGATAGATGTACCCCTGCCGGAATCACAGACCGCCCACCCTGAACCGCAATCATGAATCCTCTCCCTCTGCTGGAAGTTCGTAATCTTTCCGTTGCGTTTGAATCTGACGACGGCTTGCTGCTGCGTGCTGTGGATGATGTGAGTTTCAGCATTGCGCGCGGAGAGTGCGTTGGCATCGTGGGCGAAAGCGGCTGCGGCAAGAGCGTGACCGCCATGAGCCTGGTTCGTCTGCTACCGAAACCGGCGGGGCAGATTCTATCCGGCGAGGTTTTGTTTGACGGTGAAGAAGTGCTTTCCATGCCGCCGAACCGCTTGCACGAATTGCGCGGCGGGCGAGTGGGCGTGATTTTTCAGGAGCCTATGCAGGCGCTTAACCCAGTGCATACCATCGGTAACCAGATAGCGGAATCGCTCATGCTGCACCGTGGCTTGACTGCGGATGCTGCCTGGGTGGAAGCCGTGAACCTCCTGCGTCTGGTACACATTCCCAACCCCGATTTGAGGGCTCTCGATTATCCTCATTCGCTTTCCGGCGGTATGCGTCAGCGCGTCGTCATCGCCATTGCATTGGCCTGCCGCCCGCAGCTCATCATAGCGGATGAGCCCACCACGGCGCTGGATGTGACCGTGCAGCAGCAAATTCTCAACCTCCTGCGCGAACTGAGACAGGATTTGACGGCATCCTCGCTGCTCATCACACACGATTTAGGCGTCATAGCCCAGAATTGTGACCGTGTGCTGGTGATGTATGCCGGTCGCATTGTGGAAAGTGCTCCGGTGACAGAACTCTTTGTCAACCCCCGCCACGCCTATACCAAGGCTCTGTTGGCCTCCATGCCTCGCCGCAATTACGAGCGCAAATCCCTGCTGCCCACCATTCCCGGGAACGTGGCCCCCATCCGTGAGTATGTGCAGGGATGTCGCTTCTGCCAACGCATGGGAATTCCGGCAGCCAAATTGACAACCCGTCCGCCGCTGGTGGAAGTTTCTCCCGGTCATTGGGTGGAAAATTGCCCCCGCTGCGCTGCGGAGGAATGAGCGTACAACGATTAGATGAATTGTTGTACTAACTTCTTTACTTTCAAATTGGTCGGAGTTAGTATGCGGTTTCATTCATTACCCGACTATGAAGAGAAACACAGCAACGATATGGTGCGCCCTGGTCGCTTTGTCCGGCTATGCGGCGGCAGACATGGTGTGCTTGCCGGAGGTATTCAATCCGAAAAAGCCCCACAACATGCAATTGAATCTGGGCTACGCCACGAAATATGTGGAGCGTGGACTGGCGCTGCGCGATGCGGAAACGGACAGCGTGTTCACCGGTGAGCTCAGCGGAGCCTACACTCTGGGGTACGACAGTGCCATCATTGGCGGCATCAAGGTGGATTTATTTGCCCGAAAAGGCTTTGACCACTACGATGAAAGCTCTCCGCTGTGCGATGAGGGGACGGTTCTGCTGCAATATGCTGCCCGTGCATCGGAGCATACTATCTGGGCGCTGGGGTATCAGTTTGTCCATGGCGGACTGCCCGGCTACCTGCATTCGGAACGTCATCATGGCGGTCGCTATATCTTCAACAGCCAACGCCCTGAAGAACACAGCGTTGTGCTGGATATTTACCACGATTTCTCCTGCCTGAAAGGCTTATTCTGGGAATCCCGCACGCAGTACAGCTTCCGCTGGGAGGACGGCTGGTATTTCTCCAATACGCTTGGCTATGAACACGAGCTGAGCAAGAGAACCTCCGCCGTGCTGGCCGTCACCTGGACGGCTACCTACGATTACTTTGAGAATCATCACCTCAACAGCAATGGTACGCAGGGGTGGATATTCTCCCTCTCTCTGCCCACGGAAGTGACGGAGAAAACCGTCCTGACACCATACGTCAGCTGTGTGCTGGCCGGCAATGGCGCGGATGCCGCCGGTGACTTCTACCGCGACAGCACGGTGGTATTCGGTGCCAATGTGACAGTTGCGTTCTGATTCTACCGCAGCATCAGGGCGGAAACCTGGTTTTCATGTTTCCGCCCATTACTATGTCAGGCCTGTTCATTGTACCGCGTTATTTTTTCCCTTTCCCGAATAAATAACGCTGCATCCCTTTCGGAATGCAGCGCGTATGATAAATGATGATACAACTCTGTTTACTTCCGGCGACGGCGAGTTGCCAGAGCGGCAAGTGCCAGCAGGCTCAGCGTGGCAGTAGTCGGCTCAGGAACGGCGGCCGCATTCAGGGTGATGGACCCGTCGTCATTGTAGCTCAGAGTGGCGGTGCCGGTATAGTTGCCTTTTTCATCCAGAAGCGTGACGCTCATCCCGGAGTAGTCAACACCCGCTGCGGAGGAGGTGAACAGTACCACCTCAGAAATATCGTTATCACTCAGGGTGAGAGCAATGCTACCTCCATCAAAGAAGAACTGATGATTCCCTAAATCAATAGTGTAATCCGAGCTGCCGAAAATCAGCATGGCATCTCCGTCCAGTACCAAATCTCCGGTCATCGTGATATCTCCGAGAACGTTAAATGTGCCGGAGTATGCAAAAACATCGTCCAGAGAACTATTGGCATATGCCGTTAATTCTCCCCCATCCAGCACTATTACTGAACCAATTCTGCCTTTATTCGAGACAGAAGCCCCGTTGTAAACGTCCATTCTGCCATAGACTGCTCCATCAACGGTATTCAGCTCAGATGTTTCGTCAACGGAAATGACGGCATTGTTGTCCAATTTCAGATAATGAATGTTGGCCATAGCGCCGTCTTCAACGGTGAGGGTGAATTTGGTATTTCCTGTCTCATAATAATCCGTATAAGCATAACCGGTTATATTTGCAGTGGAGCGTTCTCCCTGATCGTTTATCCCGGAAACGGTGATAGTCGTCTCGGAATTTGCTCCGCAAGCCAGCAAGGTGTACTGTTGTAAATCAAGGGTGCCTCCATTGGTGACATTGATGGTGGTCTTGGAGTTATCGGACCTGCCCAGATATGTACAGCCCCAATCCGTATAACCCTCACGCGTGTGGTCAGCCAGGCGGGAATCAGAAATATTTACTTCCACATTGCTGAATTGCAGAGATGTGCCGGCGGTCAGCTGAGAACCGTTGTTCAGATTAATGACGGTTCGGGTAGAGCCATCGCCGTTGTCGTATCGCTCGCCATTCTCGTCCGTGGTATATTTCTCGAAATCTTCTGTTTCCCTGCCGTTGCCGGCATAGCCGGCAAAGATGAAATGATCCGTATGCAGGGTGGAATTATCCATGTTTACGGTTGCGGCACCGTCTGCTGTACCGAGAGAGAGCGCAATGGCGGAGTTATTGGTTCCTTTTACCGTATGGGATATGGTGGAATCCGTCAAGTCCAATGTTGCGTTGTTACCCCCCACGGAAAGGTAGGGAATATAATTGGTGAGCGGAGATGTTATCATGCTGGTGATGGTGCTGCCTGTGACGGACAGCGTGCCTTCTCGTACCACCAAGGGATTATTCAGAACCAAATCTGTTGAGATGGTCAGTTTCCCGTTTCCGTCTTTTACTACCGCCTTAGGAGTTGTGTTAGAGGAGCCTTCGATGAGTTCCTGTTCCAGAATCTGCTTCCACTCTTCCGTCAGTGGTGTATTGGTATTAACCTGAATAATCTCTTGTGCGATGAATGGTTCTGCCTGAGCTGCCATACCGGCCAGTAAGGCAAGCAGAATACTCTTGGATATCGTCAGTTTCATACGTTGTTTGTTTCTATTGATTGGTAAAATGAGCACTCGCGCGCTGTGCGATGATAATATCTCATTTGAAATGAACTACACACTTCAATCATTGATTATGAGTGCGATAGAATAACGAGAAGGATAGTGCATTCTGCCATACTGATAGGCTGTAATGTGTCTTAACCAAGTTTTTTTAATGTATCCCGGCAAAATAACTGGACATCGCATTTCAAATGAGGTGTGTTGAGATGAGGGGAAGTGTTGTTGCAATACGCCGGGCGTTCGTTAAATAAAAGAGGAGGGGGAAACGCCAACGGTGTTTCCCCCTCTTGAAATTCAGATGTCTGGTATCATTGCGGCTTGACGGCGCAGGATTGGATGGCCTCCTTGCTGACCCAGCCTCGCGTCCCGGAGGAGAAGAGCTCCACATAGCACCAGGAGCCGCGGGTGAGCAGCAGATGCACGGGGGTGGAGGGTGTCAGCGTCACAATGGCAGAGCCGGAAGCATCGGCAGAGGTTCGCAGAGGGGTGGCATTCAGTACGCAGGCCAAATCTGCCGGGGGCAGGGCGGTGATATCGGGAGTCTCGCGGGTGGTGTAATACACCCAGTCTGCCGCACAGATGAGGCTGAGCAGCGCTGCAACGGCTGTGGCGGTGTGTACCCAGGGCTTGCGGTGTCCGCGCAGGGCTATCAGCAGGGCAATCCCCAGAGCCAGCGCTGCCGTGCAGACGATGGTGGCTACCCTGAGCTGCGGCACGCTCAACAGGGTGAAAGCGTCATCCGTCATGGAGCCTCCGGGAAGCATGGCGCCTTCCTTGCGCTGGATGAAGGCCAGATTGGCTCGGGCTTCCTTGAATCCGGGGGCTTCCAGCAGGGCGCAGTAGTAGGCGTGGGCTGCCTCCCCGGGTTTGCCGAGTCGGTAGAGACAGTTGCCTATGTTGTAGTATTTCAGCGCTGCGGTATCGTTGCTGCTGCGGACGGATTCCAGCGCGGCGCTGTATTGGCCGGATTTGTATGCATCTGAGGGAGTGTCTGCGGCATGCAGAGCGGGCAGCAGCGCCAGCAGTAGCAAGGTGACGGCGGCAGAGGCCCCGGCCAGTGCCTTGCGGATGCGCTTCAGCATGGTTTCACGTTCCAGCGGTGAAAGGGATGTTTTCGCATCCGGTCGGAAAGCCTCGGAATCGCGTCTCTCCAGAATGGCGTGCAGCTCCGGTGTCATTTGCTGTGGGGCAATGTGGCTTTCGATGAAACCGCCGATGTTGCGCAGGAAGGTCAGCCCGTCCGGCTCTGCCGCCAGCCGCCGTAACTCGCGTTCCGTGGCGCGTCCGGCGGCTCCTGCGGCGATGCGGCGGCGCAGAGCAGCAATCAACACCCCCAGCAGAATGCCCACAGCCGGCAGGTACAGGAGACACCATACCCAGAGGGGCCAGGGGTGGCTAAGTGCAGCCTCATCCGGGGCCAGAATGCCGTAAATATCCGTCATTTCTTCCACAGGCACTTCCCCGGCAGGAGGCGGTTCGGCAGCCTCGGCAGATGCCACGAATCCGGTGCCGGATGTGTTCGTTTTCTGCCAGGGAAGGGCGATGGGTTTGGAGGCAGCCTGACGGTAAGTCTGGGATTCCGGGTCAAAATAGCCGAAAGCAAAGGAAGGAATGGCGCTCACCTCTGCCGTGGGGCGCATCAATCTGCTGAACACCATGGCCTCAACCTCTCCGTTGGGACCAAGGATGGGTTTGCGGGTGGCGGGGACGGGTTTCCAATCGGCTGCATCCTGCGGTTCCGGGCATTCCAACAGCTCCAAATTTCCCTTGCCACGCACGGTGATTTCCACCTCCACCGGTTCATTCATCGCCAGATGGGAGGCCTTTGTTGTTGCCGTGACACTGTATTGTCCCACGGTGTTGGCAAAGTCCTTCGGGGCACCGGGGGGCAGGGGTAATGCACCGATACTGAGGATGGGTAAGTCCGCTTCTGCCTGCCCCACGCTGAAGAATCCCTGCTGCTGCGTGATGATGGCCTTGCCTGCGATATCGGAATTACCCTCACGGAACGGGGTCAGATTACCGACGTAGTTGACTGTGCGCCAGTTTTCCCCGCGCGCAAAGGCGGTGGTTGTATTACCCAGAACACCGCTTTGAACGACTGCGACAACTCCTTGAATGGCCGGCTGGAAGTTACCGACTTTGACCCCGACGGCCTGCATCTGCGGGGGCATGGGAATCTCACAGCTGCGGGGCAGGAAAAACTTCACATAGGTTCGCACCGTCTGGTTCACATAGCCGTCTTTCAGTTCCGTGTGCCACAGCGTACCAAAAGGGATAGGCTCGTTGTTCCATTTGATTTGTGCCGTGGAAACAACCGGGAGGGCGGGAATCTTTATCGTCTGTTTTCTGCCGGATTTGCGATAGGTCACCTCCACATCGCTGATGCGGATTTCTCCCTCGCGGTCGGGTACAACAGTCATGGGGAAAACTTCCACCATGCCTCTGTTGGGATCCTGCGGATTGGCTCCAGCCTGCGGTTGCAATACCTCCAGCCTTGCCTGCTGTACCGTGGGACGCTTATCCATCATGAAAACATCGTCGCCTACCTCTGTATCAACAAGGTAGAGAGCAACTTTTTCCCCGGGAACAGCCACTCCGGTGGACCAGATGGGTACCACCTCTGCCCATGCTGCGGGCAGGAGTGCGGCGGCGATGAATGTAAGGCTTGCTATGCGGTTCATGTTGTTGAACATGGTGCTTGTCGGGTGTTTTTAATAATCTTTTGCGGGAGGACGAACATTATCATTGGCATGGGGAATGGGAGAGCCCTGTTCCTCGTCCATGTGCATTTTCAGAATGGAGGCTGCCCGCTGGCGAGCTTTTTCTTCATCGCTCAGCTCCTGCCGGGGCTCTTCAGCGGCCTGCGGCTGTTGTTGCTGTTCATTCTGCTTATCCTGCTGGTCTTGCTTGTCCTGTTGGTCTTGCTTGTCCTGTTGGTCTTGCTTGT
>CAYYKC010000003.1:11996-56918 GCA_964471605.1 uncultured Akkermansia sp.
TCCTGCTGGTCTTGCTTGTCCTGTTGGTCTTGCTTGTCCTGTTGGTCTTGCTTGTCCTGCTGGTCTTGCTTGTCCTGCTGGTCTTGCTTGTCCTGTTGGTCTTGCTTGTCCTGTTGGTCTTGCTTATCCTGCTGGTCTTGCTTATCCTGCTGGTCTTGCTTATCCTGCTGGTCTTGCTTATCCTGTTGGTCTTGCTTATCCTGCTGGTCTTGCTTATCCTGTTGGTCTTGCTTGTCCTGTTGGTCTTGCTTGTCCTGCTGGTCTTGCTTGTCCTGCTGGTCTTGCTTATCCTGTTGGTCTTGCTTGTCCTGCTGGTCTTGCTTGTCCTGTTGGTCTTGCTTATCCTGCTGGTCTTGCTTATCCTGTTGGTTTTGCTGTTGTTTCAATCGCTCTATTTCTTCTTCCAGCTTTTTGATGAACTCTTCCGTGCGGGAGAGGTTGACCTGAGCAGGTTTCAGTCCGGGCTGAATGGCAAGCGCATCTCGGTATGAGGTGATGTTGCTTTTAAGAGAGTCCACAATTTGTTGTAATTCTTCCGGTCCGGGCTGTGTCGCGCCTTCGGTTGTATCTGCCGGTGACTCGTAGAGGGTACGCAATTTATCCAGGCTTGCCTGTGTATTGATATTGCCGATTTCGTAAAGTGAGGCGGCCTGCAGAGCCGTATCCTCATCCAACAGGGAGCGGGAGAATGCTTCTCTTGCCTTGTCCGGTTCTTTGCTCAACAAATCCAGACCGATTTGATAGTGCCCGATATTTTCCGGAGAGGGAGCGGCGAATGATTCTGTCTGACAGATGCAAGCTATCAGCAGAATGACCGGGACAATCCTGGGCGCTTTCCATGCCGTGCGGGTCAGAATGGCGAAGATGACTAAAAGGAGCGCTGCTCCTGCAAAATAGCGGAAGAGATCATTGGGCGTTTTGGTGATGGAGTGTGCTTCCTCGTGCCGATCGAGTTTCTGTACCGCGCTCCGGGCAAACTCTGCCAGATTGGCATTGGCGGTCATGGCGAAGAAGCTGCCGCCCGTAGCTTTGGCAAAGTCCTGCAGGGCTTTGGGATTCAGTTTGCTGATGACATGTTTCCCGTTGGCATCCTGCCAGAGCCCGTTTTCGCCCTGTGCATCAGGAATGGCTCCGCCGGCTTCTGTGCCGATACCGACCGTGATAACAAGCAATCCGCTCTTCTTTGCTTCCTCGGCAATATCAAGGGAGGAATTAACCGTGTCCTCGCCATCGCTGAGGATGACCAGCGCATTGGTTCCCTCCGGTGCACTGCGCTTGAAATCCTGCATGGCTTTGCGAAGCACGAGCCCGAAATTGGTGCCGCCTGCGCCGGCCCAACTGCGGTTCACTTGTTCCAGCGCATCGCGAAGTGCGGTGTGGTCGTAGGTGAGCGGTACCACCAAATCCGCTTCGCCGGAAAAGACGATGAGCCCGATTTTATCCGCAGGCAAGGCGTTGATGAGCTCGTAGGCGGCAGCCCGCGCTTCCTCCAGTCGAGAGGGTTTCACGTCCTCGGTTTCCATGGAGCGGGAAATATCCAGCGCGATGAGCAGATTGCGCCCGGAATCTGTGGCGCTTGTCTCGCGATAGCCGTTGATGGGACGGGCAAGTGCCAGGATGATGCAGCCCATGGCCAGAAGCGCCAGCACGGCGGGGAGTACCCGATTCCAGAGCGGTCGGCGTACCACCAGGACATCCAGATGCGAGGCAGATACCAGCTTGCGCCAGGCCTGACCACGATTACGGCGCAGCACCAACGCCGCCACACTCAACAGAGCCGGCAGCAGAAGAAGCCACAGTACATTCGGATACAGAAAACTCATGGTCGGAAAAGAGATGGATTAGGGGGCCGGTTTGGGAAGAACGCAGTGAATCAGAACCCCCAGAGTCAGGAACAGCAGGGAGATGCCCAGAGGCCAGGGGAATAATTCATCGTAACTGATGAGAGTACGCCGTTTGGCATCGGTCTTTTCCAGCTTGTCGATATTGGCAAAGGCTTTTTGCAGACTCGCGCCGCTGCTGGCGCGGTAGAATTTGCCACCGGTAATATCGGCGATGCGTTTCAGCGTTTTTTCATCGAAGGTATCGACATTCGATGTATAGTTGGAAAGGCGTTTGTCCATGCCGATGGCAATGGTGAAAATCTTGATGCCCAGTTCCTTAGCTTGTTCTGCTGCCTCTGTTGGGGTGATGGAACCACGGTTGCTCATGCCGTCCGTCACCAGAATGATGACTTTGGATTTGGTCTCCTTGCGCTCGTTGAGGCGCGTGGCGGCGGAGGCGATGGCGGTGCCGATGGCGGTGCCGTCTTCGGAGATATAGCCGGGGCGTTCTCCCCGGAACGGATCAGCCGTTCCCAGATAGAATTCGCGGATGATGTAGGCAACGATGGTGTGGTCAAGCGTGAGCGGGCTGCACAGCTTGGCCTTGCCGGCAAAAGCGACGAGTCCGATGCGGTCATTGGGGCGTCCGGCGATGAATTCGTTGATGACGTGTTTGGCCGCAGTGAGTCGGTCAACGGCTACACGTTGTTTGCGGCCGGAGTCATCCTGGGTGATGAAAAGCATGTCTTGATTGGCCATGGAACCGGAGAGGTCGCAGGCAATCATGATATCGATGCCGCTGACGGTCTGTTCGGTATGCTCATTTTTCCACTGCGGGCGTGCCAGCGCGATGATGAGAGCCGCAGCGGACAGGGTCATCAGAACGGGGCCGATTCGCCCCGCCAGCGTGGAGGGCTGCTTTACCTTATCCACGGCAAGGCGGATGGTCGGGTGGATGACGGCTGCCACAGCGCCTTTGCGGCGGCGCAGGACCAACAGCAGCAGCAGCGGTATCAGCCCCCAGAGCCACATCGGCTCTGCGAAAGTGAACTCGCGGGTGGCTTCCGGTGTGGTGTTGGCAAGGATGGGAAGAAAGTGCATCATGACCGTGTTTTGGCAGCGGCGGCTTCGGCCGCCTGGGTTTCATGGATGCGGTGCAGCAGGTCACGAGCCTGTGTGACCATGGCGTTCACCTGCAGGGGATCTTGTTTCTCTCCTCCGGCGTACTTATATTCTGCCAGAGATTCCAGCAGCTCGCGGGTTTGCTCACGACACGCAGCAGGAACGGCCGCCAGGCTGTCCATACGGCGGCTGAACTCCTCATGGGTTTCGAAGAGGGCGGGGTCTTGAGTCTGCCCGGCCAGATAGGTACGCAGAATCATGGAGACGCGCAGACTGCATTCCCGCAGCGGCGGAGTACTCTGCTCCAGTTCCTGAAGCGCCGCCAGAGCGGTGTCCAACAAGCCGGGAGGCGGGGGGAGCTTCTTGCGCCTCCTCAATATCAACCAGAGGACTACGCCGAGGATGACCGCCACTACTATACCGGCAATCAGCAGTATCTGCCCGAGAGTTTGCACCGCAAACGCCTCAACGGGAATGTCTTTTTCCAGTTCAGGAATGGCTTCCAAAATATTCGGAACTGTGGGTTGCATGGCGTTTATCGGGTGATTTTGCGGCTGCGGCGGTGGAAGAGGTTGCGCAGGGCGGGGATGAAATCATCGGTGGTTTTCAGTTCCGGTGCATCGATGCCGAGTTGGTTGAAAACCAGTCTCCACTCGGCACCATGGGCGATGATGGCGCAGGCGTATGCCTCCCGCAGTTCCTCATCTGAGAGGTCTGCTTCATACAGCTCTCCGCTTTCTGGGTCACGGAAGCGTACTACGCCTGCTTCCGGCAGTTGGAGCTCGGCGGGGTCTCGCAGGCAAATGGGCACCAGCTCATGCCGGAAGTTCAGCTTGCCGATGGCTTTTTTATCCGGTGCCGCCAGAAAGTCGCTTATCATGAACACAAGCGCGCGTTTGCGCTGTGTACAGAGTATCTCCGTGGCGATGTCATCAATCGAGTCATCCTGACCGGCGGCCGGGGCAGAAAGGATTTCACGCACGATGCGGCGGCATTGCTTCATTCCTTTGGCCGGGGGCAGGTGGAAGTGCGGTTTGCGTCCGTAGAGCAGCAGTCCGACTTTGTCTCCATTGAGCGCGGCGCTGTAGGCAAGCACCGCTGCCAGCAAGGCGGCGTACTCAAGCTTGGTGTCATTCACGCCGGCACTGGCATAGTTCATGGAGCCGCTGGCATCCACCGCCAGAAGCAGCACCTGCTCACGCTCTTCGTGAAAGGTTCGCACATAGGGTGTACCCGTGCGGGCCGTTACTTTCCAGTCGATGAAGCGAGGTTCGTCTCCGGCGATGTATTCGCGAAAGTCATCAAAATCCAGCCCCTGACCACGAAAGCCGGAGCGATATTGCCCGGCAAAGGTGGCCGTGGTGAGCTTGCGTGCCATCAGCTCGATGCGTCGCACGCGCTGCATGATTTCCTGCGTCTTATCCATGACAGCCGGGGGAAAGATGCTTGGTTTACGGAACGGGAACCTTGGAGAGGATGCTGTCGATGACGTTGTCGCTGGTCTTATTGGCGGCTTCCGCCTCGTAGGACAGCAGGATGCGGTGGCGCAGGATGTCGTGGGCTAAATCCTTGACATCCTGCGGTGTCACATAGCTGCGCTGACGCGTGAAGGCCAGCGCCTTGGCTGCCAGGGCAAAGTTGATGGAGGCGCGGGGGGATGCTCCGGCTCGCACCATGCCTTCCAGGTGGCGGTCCACCTTCTCCGGCGTGCGGGTGGCGCGAACCAAGTCAACAATGTAGCGCTGCACGGCGGGGTCGATAAAGATGGCATTCATGAGACGGCGGGATTCATCAATTTCCTCCACCGTGACTACCGGGGTGGTGGAGGGCAACGCATCCGTGCAGCTCATCATCTCCAGCACCAGCAATTCTTCATCGCGGGTGGGATAATCCACCATCACCTTGAACAGGAAGCGGTCGAGCTGGGCTTCCGGCAGCTGGTAAGTACCCTCCTGCTCGATGGGGTTCTGGGTGGCAAGCACCAGGAAAGGATTGGGCAGGGGATAGGTGGTTTCTCCCAGGGTGACCTGACGCTCCTGCATGGCTTCCAACAGGGCACTTTGTACCTTGGCCGGTGCGCGGTTAATTTCGTCTGCCAGAATGAGGTTGGCAAACACAGGGCCTTTCTTGGCACTGAAACGCCGCTCCTCCGGGTTGTAAATCATGGTGCCCAACAAGTCGGCGGGCAGCAAGTCCGGCGTGAACTGGATGCGGGAGAAAGCCGCCTGCATCGTGCCCGCGAGCGCCTTGACGGAGAGGGTTTTGGCCAGCCCCGGCACGCCTTCCAGCAGCACATGCCCCTTGCAGAGCAGGCTGAGTATCAGGCGGTTTACCAGCGCCTGCTGGCCCACCACCACCTTGGACATTTCGCGTTTTATTGCGCTCACCCAAGTGGATTTCTGCGCAATCTGCTCGTTGAATTCCTGTGTTGTCATGACGTAAGTTTGCCCCTGAGTTTAACATCGGACTGCTATTTTTCAAGCTAGTTCCCTGTCTGTTGACACAGTTTGCCCGCGCTCTGTTCAATTCGTGACAGAATGCGGGCAATATCAATTTTCCCGGTGCATCAGGACATCATCGCCGTCGGCCATGCGTGCGGGCGGTGAAAATCCGGTTCACCGCTGGTGTCCTCAGCCGTTGTCAGGAAGATATAATCAGGGCTGTTCAGGATGGCGGTGGTCGCCAGTCGACAGCTCTCCGGACGTATACCCAGATTTGCCAGAAGGTGCAGGGGGATACTGATGCTGCACTGCCAGCCTTGCTCTGTTACCAAGCCGGAAGCCTCCACCCCTGTCCAATCGGTCGCGGGGCTCATCGGTACTCGCGGGGCGCTGAACGCACAGACCCACCATGCTCCGTTCGGCGCGATATTCACCTCCACATAAGGACTGCCGCTTTCTGCTGCAATGAAAAACTCTGCCGTATCATATTTCCACAGTTCCTCGCGAAACTCTCCGCTTTTTCCCTCCGGGTGGGCATGAACGGCTGCCGCTTGGGATGCGCGGAACGTGAGGCGCTCACCGTCTGTTGAGAAACTATATTCAATGGCGGGCGAGACCGGGTTGCCGAACCATTCGCAATCCAGCTGTTGTGTCAGGTAGGCCGGGGCTGTGGTGATAACGCTTTGCATAGCCTGTATACTAACACTTTCCGTTGCTTTTTCAAGAATATTTCGACTTATATATGGCTCAGGAATAAACTTTTCCTTGTTAGTATAACCTATTTGAAGGTTTGTACTTGATGAGCATCGAATGTCATAGTAATATGACGATATGAAGAAACTATTGGTGACCTTGCCTTTAGGATTGCTGCTGATTCCCTGCTACGTTACCGCACAGGCAGAGATTCCGATTGCACAGGATATGCAGCAAACGACGGAGACGGCATTTTCGGCGGCCTTGTCCCATGTACTCCAATCTCAATCAGAAGATTTGTATCCGGTGGCTGTCGCCGTGCTGCAATCCGGTGGCTCGGAGTCAGATTTCTTCCGTCTCATGAATCTGGCATGTGATGCCGCGAACCCGGTGGCGCAGAAATGGAAAGCGCAGCAGTTGTTGCAATCCGTGGCGGCCGCTCAGGCTGATTTGTTGACCTCCCCGGATGCGGTGCGCGCCAGGGATCTGATGAAGTCTGCTGCTGATGCAGGGTATGTACCGGCTCAGGTGGAGATGGCTCGATACGCCGGAAGTGGTGTAGGAGCAGCAGCCTCAGAGGCAGAGGGACTCAGATACCTGATGCAGGCGTGTCGGAGCGGCAGCAGCAGGGCACGCGCAGCGTACCTCCTGCTGAGTGGGCGTCTCAACACCGGAAAATTTGATACGCCGGAGATTTCCTCTGAACTCGGAAAGCAAAATTATCATCTGGAGGAAGTTATTGCCTCCCTCTACGGTGACAGCCCGGAGGCGCTGGAGTGGCTGGAGAAGGCTTCTGCACATGGCAGCCCCACGGCTGCATTCATGCTGGGGCAAAGCAAGCTGCAATCGGATGAAGCAGCCGCTCTGGCCTTGCTGAAGCTTTCCGCAGAGCGTCATCTGCCGGAGGCTCTGGCGACGCATGGTGTCATTCAGCTGTCGCAACAGCAGGGCAAAGAGGGCTTGCAAAACCTCCAACTTGCTTTCATGCTGGGCTACACGCCTGCCGTAACAACATTGGCAGCACAGTTTATTCGTCAGCCGGAGACGTATAGCCCGGAGCGTGTGTTTGAGTTATACAGGCTGGGAGATACTCTGCAGGATGATCGTTCATCGGTGGCTTATGCTTACTGCCTGGTGACCGGTCGTGGGTGTTCTGCCTCCCCGGAAAAAGGGGTGGAAATGCTGCGACAACTGGCCGATGCCGGAAGCCCTTATGCCAATGTGGCGCTGGCGGATTTGTATTTCAACGGTTGCGGCGTGGAACCGAATATGATGAAAGCTGTCAACTATCTGGGAGAAGCCGATGCCGCCGGGGTGCCGAATGCGTATGTGCTGATGGCAGTGCTGACTCAGCTGGGCAATGCGGCTGCCCCACCCGACAGCCGCAGGGCTGAACTTTATCTCAAAATGGCGGTCGAGCGTGGTGAGTCAGGTGCTCAACAGCTTTTTGATGCCATGATACAGGAAAAAGAGTGGCATTTTTTGCCGCCGGTGCGGAAATAAGCCGTAATCCATACTTGCGTGAAGCTTGAGCGCGGTGTAGAATACCACCGGATAAGTTATGAACCAGCTTAAAGACCAGTTGTTTGATGAAATCCTGCAGGCGCGGCAGCGTGTGTATGCCGTGGGAGAACCCACTCCGCTACAAGAAATACGACTTGACGGAGTGAATGCCGTGGTGTTTGCCAAGCGTGAGGATCTGGGCCCGATTAAGGCCTACAAATGGCGTGGGGCGTACAACTGTATGGCTCGTCTTACCCCGGAGCAGCGTGCCGGCGGCGTGGTGGCTGCCAGTGCCGGCAACCACGGGCAGGGGGTGGCTCTTGCGGCAGCTCGACTTGGCTGCAAGGCTCATATCTTCATGCCGCGTTCCACTCCCGTGGTGAAGCAGAATGCCGTCCGTATGCACGGTGGTCAGAATGTGGAAATTGTTCTGACGGGTGACTCCTATGATGCCGCCTCTGCTGCGGCTCACGAGTTTGCCGATGCCAAGGGGCTGACCTTTGTCCATCCCTATGACGACCTGAACACCATGGGCGGGCAGGGGACGCTGGCAGATGAAGTAGTGATGAGCGGCAAGGGCCCCTTTGACCGAATTTATCTCCAGATTGGCGGCGGTGGATTGGCGGCGGGCTGTGCCTGCTGGTTCAAGCGCTTCTGGCCGGACTGCAAGTGCATAGGCGTGGAAGGGGTGAACCAGGCTTCCATGAAACTGGCCGTGGAGAGCGGGGAACGCAAGGCGCTTTCCTATGTGGACGTGTTCTGCGATGGTACCGCTGTGCGTATTGCCGGCGAGAATACTTATGAACTCTGCCGCGAACTGCTGGATGGTTTCGTGACCGTGAGTAACGATGAAGTTTGCCGCGCTATCCGTTCGCTCTGGAACGGCTTGCGTGTGATTCCCGAGCCCTCCGGTGCCATGGGGCTGGCAGCCCTGTTGCAGGATTGGAAAGCCGGTAATATCAAACCCGGTGAGCGCTGCCTCGTCGTGCTTTCCGGGGCCAATATGGACTTTGCCCAGATGGGGGTGGTGGCCTCCCGCGCCGGTGTACAGGAATCCAACCGCCATGAGCGTTTCCTTCAGATTCCCATGGAGACCAAGCGTGGGCAGATTCTGAAGTATCTGGAGAGCATTCCCGCCGGGGTTCAGCTTACGGATGTTCAGTACGGTCGTGTGGCCGGGGATATCCAGTATCCGGTGTTCGGTGTATTGGGAACGGATGAACAGTTTGAGGAAATTGATCGACGTCTCGCAGCCAAGGGGCTCAAGGCTCACGATGTGACCAAGGATGAAGATGTCATTTTCCGCATGATTTCCTATGACCGCGAGCGCCTCAGCCATCCGGTATTCTTCGTGATAGAGTTCCCGGAGCGCCCCGGTGCGTTCTCCGAATTCATGCGCGGTATGGGTGAATACGCCAATCTCTGCTATTTCAATTACCAGTATTCCGGTGAGCAGGTGGGTCGAGCTCTCGTGGGGCTGGAGTTTGAATCCAGAGCAGACCGCGATGCCTGCCGTGCTCGTGCGGAGGAAATGAAAGGAACCACCATTCAGAGTATTCACGAACTGCGGGATGATGTGCGCCATCGTGTGCTTGACCGCATGTCTCCCTCGCTGTGATGCTGATATTGGCTTCTCAGTCGCCGCGCCGTCGTGACCTCCTGCTGCGGGAGGGGGTGGATTTTGTCGTTGAGGTGAAACCTGCCGAAGAACTGCATGATGCCACCATGAAACCGACGGCGCTCTGTGCCCACAATGCCGCCGCTAAGGCTGCGGCCGTGGCCGCGCTGCATCCGCAGGATATTGTCATCGGTGCCGATACGCTGGTGTTCATCGATGATATGCCCCTCGGCAAACCTGCTGATGAGGCAGAAGCCATAGCCATGTTGCAACGCTTGCAGGGGCGCACTCATTGCGTCTGCACGGCGGTGGCTGTGTTCATGCCCGGTGGTGAGCGCCGGGATTTTGCGGAGCTGAGCTATGTGACATTCAAAGCGCTGGATGAAGCAACCATTCGCCGGTACATGGAACTGGTGCACGTGTACGACAAGGCCGGTGCCTATGCCATTCAGGAGCACGGAGAGATGATTATCGAGCGCTTCGAGGGCGATTTGGACAATGTTATCGGCTTGCCCGTCACTCACTTGTTGCAGGTGCTGAAAGCCTGAGGTTGCCGTTCGGGTTCTGTAAGCCGGATTCTGTCCGCCCTTGCGGGCTGTGTGACCATTTTTCTCGCGGTCGCGGCGACCGTGCCCCGCGTTTATAGCGGGGTGCAACTAATACCCGGGGATTCTGAGCGGGCAGGCGACCCTTCCCCTGTTTGTCTTGCATCGCGCGGGGTTTTCCATGCCTCCATCGTTGCCTCCGGAGCGGTGGGCTCTTACCCCACCTTTTCACCCTTACCCTTGCGGGCGGTTTGTTTTCTGTGGCACTTTCCGGCCACCCGGCATTGACTCCGGGTGTCTCCTGCTTTCACAGGACACGCTGCCTTGTGATGTCCGGACTTTCCTCTATGCGGCGGATTGCTCTCCCCCGCACAGCGGCCACCCGAACCCGAACGGCGGCGAAAGAATACACCACTCCGCGCCCGCTGGCAAGTCCAAAGCGATGCAATTCACGTTTTTTTTTCTTGAGATATCCGTAGCAATTTGTTACCGTGTATGCATGTTCTATCGTACCCTTATCCCCATGCTGCTCTGCGGCCTTTCCTGTGCGGCCGAGAGTTTTGAAACGCTGCCTGTCGGAGGTATCAAGTCTCTGAGTCTGGATTCCGGGACGCTGACCGCCGAGCCCGGAAATGCAGCTATAATCGCGAAGCATGCCCGCAGCGGTAAGCAGGCGTTGCATCTTCTGGGAGGGCAGAAGAAAGCTGCCCGTATCAACTTCAAGTCTCCTCTCACTAATGATACGCAGGTGGCTTTCTGGTTGCAGCGCTGGACGAAGCGTGCTCCCTTTGATTTCCGTCTTGTGGCTGTAACCCCTGAAGGGGAAGTCGAGCTTAAAAAGATTGAACGCATGGGCGTGGGCGGTTATCGTGACCAGATACAGGCTCTGATTCCGGCCGGAGCAACGGCGCTGATGCTGGTTTGCACCAGCGATGAACGGGGTGGTGCGCTGGTGGATGATTTAGAGCTTTTCAGCGGCCCCATGCAGTTGCTGTCCGCCCGCATGGTGAACCCCGGCGCTTTCCCCATGCTGAAGCGTGCCCCCATCAATCCCGTAGTGGGGTACAAGGTGGATACTTCCGGTGCCATAGAGCCTCAGAAGGTGCAGGCGGTAAAGCTCCGCGTCATGCCTGCAAGCTCTGTGTCGGAAGTGACCCTGCGTACCGGCAGCCCGGATGGTACGGGCTTTGCCGGCAGCGTTGTCTTCGGTAAGGGAAAACCCGCTGAGGACGGCTCGGTGACGATTGAGTGCTCCGGCGAGCTCAAGCCCGGAACCAACTGGCTGTGGGTGGATGCCACACCCTCTGCTTCTTCAGTCGTTGGTAGTAGCGTTACCTTTGAGAATAAAGGCTTTGTGATTGATGGTAAGCAACAGGCTGCCACCGGAAAGCCCGTGACCCAGAGCATAGGTTATCTCGTTTCCGTGCCGGATGAGACGGTCGGCAATCAGCCTGATGGTGCAGCGCCCCGTAAGTGCGTCTCTTTCCGAATTCCCGGCTTGATTCGCACTTCTTCCGGAGCCTTGGTCGGCTGCTTCGATGCCCGATATCGTCACTCCGCTGACCTTTGCGCTGATATTGACGTGGCGGTTGTGCGCTCTGAGGACGGCGGGCAGACCTGGACCACCCCTATGGTCGGTATGGATGCCGGTCCCGGAGTGGCCAACGGCTGCGGTGACCCCTGTATTTTGCAGGACGGCAAGACCGGTCGCATCTGGATGCAGGCTCTTGCCTGTCACTTTGCGGGAGGTGCTTCGCTCTGGACATCCAAGACCGGGTTTGACCCGGCCTCGACAGGCCAATGGGAGATGGTGTACAGCGATGATGACGGCAAGACCTGGAGCAAGGAACATGTTAATCCCACTCGACAGATTAAAAAGGAAGAATGGACCACTATTCTGGCCGGCCCCGGCAACGGTATCTATACTCGCAACGGTGTTATCGTTTTCCCTGCTCAGATATGGGACAGAGCAGCCAATCCCCGCTGCATGTCCACCATCTGTTATTCTACCGACAACGGCAAGACCTGGAAATACGGCAACGGGGTACCGCATGCCACCTCCGAATGCCAAGTAGTTGAGTTGCAGGACGGTGCCATCATGATTAATTGCCGCAATGAGGCCAGACAGGGCAACCGTATCGTCTATGTCACCCGCGACCTCGGCAAGACATGGGAACCGCATCCGACAAACAATAACACGCTTCGTGAGCCCACTTGCCAGGCATCCCTCATTGCGGTTGATTCACCGAAGTACGGCAAGCTCCTCCTGTTCTCCAACCCCAAATCCGGCGGACGCAACCACATGACCATCCGTGTCTCCACCGATGACGGTAAGACTTGGAGCCAGGGTTATGAATATGATATTCGCGGCTGTTGGGGGTATTCCAGCATTGCGATGGCTGATGACGATACTGTCGGTATTTTCTACGAAACTGCACATGTGACGGAAAGCTCCAACCTGCATGGCATCGGTTTCGTTCGCATACCGCTGGATGTCATTATGAAAGCCAAATAATCCGCTGATATCATATGCGTTCATGAGCTCTCCGATGGTAGGGAAGATATTGAAATGGTGTAGAGTGCCGTTTCTGGTGCTTGGTCTGTTGTGGCTGGCAGGGCTGTTTATTTACCAGCCAATCTCGCTGTTGCTCCTGTTACCTCTGGCGGCATCTTGGTACATGTTGCGAAAAAAATGCTCTGCTATCAGCATGCTGTGGGGGAGCGTGATAGTCGGTATCCTGTTTTATCTCGCCCTCCCCGGGCCTCGCCCGGATGCCTGGCAGACACCGTGGGCAGAAGCGCCGCAATGCAGTATTGAGGGAGATGTGCTGAGGATTCGGAAAGTGCGCGATTTCCATTACCGCAGCGAAACGGATTATGATGTTGTCTATCGTGATGAAACCTATAATCTGAATGATTTGCAGGGTGTTGACTTCGCGGAATGCCACTGGGACGGCATGACCGCAGTGTGCCATACCATGCTGAGTTTCAACTTTTCCGATGGCCGTCATCTGGCGGTTTCGGCAGAAACGCGTTTGCCGGTAGGAGTGGAGCAGAATGCCATAGGCGGTATCTACAAGCGCTACGGCATACTGTATGTGTTCGGAACGGAGCCTGATTTATTCCGGCTGCGCACCAACTATCGGCACGAGGATTTGAGTGTCTATCCTTTGCGTATCAAACCACAGGGCGCACGCAAATTGTTGCTGCACTACGTCAGACTGGCAGAGGAGGCGGAAAACGAGCATATTCCGTACAATACGGTGTCCGGTAATTGTTCCACCGGATTGGTGAGTGCTTTCCGCGAGCTGGTGCCGGATATGCCGCGGTACTATGACCTGTTGCCGCTGCATAATGGAAGTTTTACCCACTTGCTGTATCGAGCCGGAGGCTTTCAGACGCGTCCCGGCGAGAGTGAGGATGCTCTGCGGCAGCGTTGCTATCTGGGCTATGATATAGCGCCGGATAATCGGGAGGAATACTCTGCGGCCATTCGCTCCAAAATTAACCGTTGAGACAAACAAAAAAGCCTCAGCCTTGGTAATGGCTGAGGCCCTTTTGTTGAAATGATTTCAGTTTCCGTTACATGGAAAGTGAGAATGCCAATTTTGCGGCAATGGCGCGGGAAAGGGTGATAACCTGCTGTTCGGAGACCTGCATATTGGTCTTGACGAATGCAAGAGAATCGCCGCTGATGGGGTCGCGCGGTGCCACAATGTTCTCGATGTTGATGCCGGCGGTAGAGAGAATCTGACCGATGGTGGCGATGACGCCCGGACGGTCGGCATAGCGCAGCACCAGCGTATTGCCCTCCAGAGAGGCATACATGTGGTCAAAGGCATCAATGCGGGAAACAACCGGAGAGCCGTCCACCACCATGCCACGTACGCTGGTTACTTTCTGCTCGCCGTTTTCCTCCTCCATGAAGAGGTCCAGCGTGATGGCATCGTCATAGAGCTTGTCATCCATAGGCTCACGCGCCTTGAAGACAATGCCGTGCTCCCGCATGGACGTTTCGGCTGCTGTCGGCATGAGACCGCGCTCTGCGCTGGGAACAGCACCCTGAAGAATCCACGGCGTGAACCACTTGCGGTAAGTTCGCAGATTGTTGTAGAAGGTGCATTCAATCTTGCGGATGGGTTTGCAGCCACCGACATTGTAGCAGAGCTTGCCGAGCATCTCGGCCAGTTGCAGATGGGTGGGATTGAGGTCGCTCGGGCGCTCAGCATTGATGACACAGGAGGTGTCACCGTTGACAAAGTAGTTTACCATTTGCGTGGCCGACTGCATGGCGGCTTTCTTGTTAGCCTCTTTGGTGCTGGCTCCCAGATGCGGCAGCATCACGTCAGCGATGTCTGCACTGGGTTGCATGGCCGCCGTGTCCTTGGGGTGCACGTCTGTGCAGTAAATGAACCTCTGCCCGTTTTTGCGAGCTTCGCGCAGTGCATCTTCATCTACCACCCCGTAGCGGGCACAGTTGACCAGCATGGCGCCGTCTTTCATGCGGCGGATGAGGTCGGCGTTAATCATGTTTCTGGTGGCAGGACCGCCCGGCACATGGATGGAGATGATGTCGGCGGTCGTGAAAATTTCCTCCAGCTCTGCGGGGGTTGCTCCGATGTTGAGGGCGCGCTGGCGGGAAAGGAAATGGTCATAGCCCAGAACGGTGCATTCAAAGCCTTGAAGCCGCTTGACCAGAAGACGTCCGATGTTGCCCAACCCCAGAATACCCACGGTCTTACGCGTCAGCTCGCGTCCCATGTATTTTTTCTTGTTCCATTCACCAGCTCGAGTGGTCACATCGCCGGGGATGACAAAGCGGTAGGCAGCCAGAATCATGGCAATCACTTCTTCTGCCACGGCGTTGGAATTGGCCCCGGGGGTGTTCATGACATCGATATCCTTGCTGCGGGCGTAGACATAATCGATGTTGTCATAGCCGGCACCGGCACGAATGACCACCTTGAGTGAGGGCAGGGCATCAATGATGGCTGCGGTCACTTTTTCGGAGCGGACGATGAGCCCCGTGGCATCCGGGTGGGCGGCAACCAGTTCTTCGATGGGGGCGGATTCGTCCTGTACTACAGTGAAGCCTCCTGCTACCAAAGAGGCAGCTGCGGCTTTATCCAGCTTTGTCGGGATGAGGATTTTCATGTTAGTGAGTGAGAGATTTTCTATTCAGCGTTCAATTTCATGAGCAAAGAGACCGGAACGCAGTTTCGGTTCAAACCAGGTGGACTTGGGCGGCATGATTTCGCCGCTGTCTGCGACATGGAAGAGGTCTTTCATGGTGACGGGATAGAGGGAGAAGGCTACGCCTTCACCGGCACGGCGTTCCAGTTCTTCCAGCCCGCGTATACCGCCAACGAAGTCGATTCGGCTATCCGTGCGGGGGTCGTTAATGCCCAGAATCGGAGCCAGCAGGTTGCTCTGCAGAATGGCGCAGTCCAGACTGTCTATCGGGTGATTGGCATCAAAACTGCCCTCTTTGGCGGTGATGACATACCAGACATTGTTCAGGTACATGCCGAACTCGTGCTTGGATTTAGGTGCATACGGGGCACCGGTTTTTGCCGGGGCAACGGTGAATTGCTCACCAATCGCCTGCATGAATTGTTCTGTCGTCAGCCCGTTGAGGTCAGCCACCACGCGGTTATAATCCATGATGAAGAGGTCTTCATCGCTGAAAGTAACAGCCATGAGGTAATTATATTCCTCTTCGCCGGTATAATCCGGATGCTGCTGCCGCCGCTTGGCGGAAACGGCTGCGCTGGAAGCCGTGCGGTGATGACCATCGGCAATGTAGAGGGTGGGAACTTCCTCGAATCCCTTGCGGATGGCGGCAATCACGGCTTCGTCTGTGACCGGCCAGAGCAGGTGAGTAACGCCGTCATCGCTGGTGAAATCATATTCCGGTTTGTGGAACTTAATCCATTCCCGAATGGCCGTGGCTATTCCCTCATGCTTGCGGTAGGCCAGGAATACCGGCTCCGTCTGGGTGGAGCAGGCATCAAAGTGGTTGATGCGATCCAGTTCTTTTTCCTTGCGGGTGAGCTCGTGCTTCTTGATTGTTCCGTTGAGGTATTCATCTACGCTCGCACAGCCGACAATGCCGGTCTGCACCCGCCCCCACATCATCTGGCGATAGATGTAGTATGCCGGAGCATTTTCGCGGACGAGGAAGCCCTTGCGAATAAAGTCTTCCAGATTTTCCCGGCTCTTCTGATAAGTCACCTCATCATGAATGGCAGCTTCGCTCGTGTCGATATCGGCACGGCAGATGTGCAGGAAAGAAGAGGCGTTTCCGGCGGCCATAGCGCAGGCCTCGGAGTGGTTCATTACGTCGTAAGGAAGGCAGGAAACCTGCTCCACATACTGTTTGGGCGGGCGCAGTGCCGCAAAGGGACGAATAGTGGCCATATAGAATTGGTGAGTTATGAATGGTTGAAGTTTTATTGGTTGAGGATGGCAAGACGAACCAGCGCTGTCGGCAGATTCTGTGAGCCATAGTATTCTGCCGATGCCAGCCGCTCTCCCTGCACTTTGATGGACATGTTAATCTTGCGGATGATGGGGAGGTAGCGGTCTTCACAGACAAGCTGTTCATCCTCGGTCATGGGGGGGAGAGAAGTAAATCCCTGAGCCCACAGGTTCAACTCACTGCTCAGGCGCATCAACGGCGCGACTGCTTTCTCCGCAGACTCATTGTCGCGAATACCGGACAGAAGGTTGTATAGATTGCCCAGCATGACAATGCCCGCCTGCAAACGCTGCTCTCCCGGGGTAAGCTCCGCTTGCGATGTATCCTGGGCGGGTGATGATTCGCCCACTCTATCTTCAATGATCTCCGGCTTTTGACCGGATGACGGTTGAGTTGCAGAGGGCGACTGAGCTACTACATCCACCGGGATGTCCTGTGCCGAGCACACATGGGAAAGGGTGAGCAGACTGATGGAAAGGATAGTGTAAGCTTTCATTTGTCAAGCATCATGCACATGATTCTGTAGAGCCGGGTAAACTCGGCGGAACCGTAACACTTTTCGCGCTGGAGTCGGAACATTTCGTCATACACCTTTCCCCATCGTTCCCGCATTGCCTGTTCGTATCGGTTCCGTACGAGCTCGTTCTGCTGAGGTGTCAGTGAGGAAACTTTTTTGAGTGATTCCCTGATGGCGTAAAGCTTTTCCAGCTCAGCACGAAGTTTGGGTGCAGCCGCTGTGGCGCTTGCCTTGTCGTTGGCGCTTCGGAGAACCGGCACCAGGGTGTCCGGTAATTTCACATAGGAATCGAACAGATCGGTAATGTGAGAAGGTAAGACCTCCTGCGCTACAATCGGTGCTGCGAAAAGCAGCACTGAACTCACGAAGATGCGACCGAAGGAATTCATGATGTCGCGGCGTCCTTATTTGGCGGCAGGGGCAGGAGCTGCCTGCTGCTGTTGCTTCTGCTCAGCTGCTTTCTTGGCGGCTTCCTCTTTTTTCTTCTCTTCTTCCTCGTTGACGATTTCGATGGACTGATCCTCCGTCTGCATCGACTTTTCTCTTTCTATGGCGTCCAGAGCGTTGTTAATCTGGGCTTCGGCACTCGAAACAGCACGATTGAGCTGATTGGTGCTTCTCTCCAGCGAGTGCTGCAGTGCGCGGATGTCGCGGGAGCGCTGGCGGATTTCGTTCAGGAGCGCCCGATTTTCATCCAGCATGGGTTTGCGATACTCCTGCGGCATGGTGTTGGTGCGAAGCGAGGAAATGGTTTGCAGGCTTTCATCATCCCGCAGAATCTTTTCCGCTGCTTCAAGATTGCCGCACACCAGCTGGTTGCGGGCGTTGTCCATGTTTGTCCAGAATTGATTAAGCAGCTCCGGAACGCATCCGGCCTCATCGGAAAGTTTCGTATATTCGTTGCGCCGAAGATTATCGTTCACCTTGTTGATGCAGTTGGTGAGCATCTTCATGTTGCGGGAGTTCGGGGTATACCAGACCTTTGCCACTTCCTCACCATTGCGCTCGAAATAGGCCTCCATTTTTTCGAATTCCTCGTTGTCGGAGGCGTTCATGGCTTCCGCGCGTTGTGTCGGCAGTTTACTGCGTTTCTTTTTCTCCGCTGCCTGCATGCGAGACCAACGCTTCTGCAAATCTTTCAGCGTCTGGAGATACCAGGCGTGGGCCTGTTTGTATTCGGGTGCACCCTGGTAGCGCTCAAAGAGAATTTCAAACTTGTCAAGTCCTCCGACCTTGCGACGGCTCTTCTTTTCTTTCATGTCGATGAGCATGGCATTGTAAGCCGCTGTCGCGTCTTTCAGAAATTGGTCTCGTTTTTCCGGAAGCACAGAGAACTGGTACTCTGCAACACCGGCGGCATTGAACTTCACTTGGAGTTCCGCCACTTGCAGGGACAGCTTATCCATTTCCTCCAACTGTTGATTGACACGGGACTTGGTGTTGGTACAGATGGAGGTCAGCGTGCGCGAGGGCTTCTGAATACCGGCAAGCTCTTTATCGATGAGCTGAACTTTCTCCCTGAGACGCAGGGTGACATCCTTGGCCTTATCTTCGCCGGAAACCTGTTTCAGATTGGCATCCGCGAACTCCGGCGCGGGAGGAGCAGGGGGAGTTGCCGTTTCTCCGGTGGCTGCTCCCTCTGCTGCCTTATCTGCTTCGGGGGCAGGCTGCTCGCCTTCTTTCTTCTCCGTATCTGCCGGTTGAGGTGCATCGGCTTGAGGCTGTTGCTCTGCCGGTTTGTCAGCAGCCGGCGCGGGCTGTTCCTCGGCCGGAGCCTGAACCTCTACCTCGCGCATGGCGAGAATGGAAGATGAGGGGATTTCCTTTGTGACCATCTTGCCGTCGCGATTCTTGCCACGGAATTTCGTGGAGGTGTCACTCCTGTAGATAACGGTGCATTCCGTAAAGCGCTCGGAATTAGAAAGATGGATGGTGTACATCGGAGCGGCTTGCAGCACCGTGGCAGAAAGAGCAAGCAGGGCAAAAATGGAAAGAGGACGTTTCATGGAAAGAAGTATCTGTTCTACCCCACCATACTATCATATTATTGTACCACAGGTAAATATCAAAAACGCTGCTGCGGGCAAAATGACAGATAAAAGCCCTTTTCCGGGGCGGGAAAAGGGCTTTTCGTGAGGAGTTTATCAAGCTTTGCCTGCGTAATAATCCCGTATGCTGCGGGCTGCCGCCTGTACCAGAGGCGGCCCGTTGTAGATAAACCCGGAATACAGCTGCACCAGAGAGGCTCCGGCCTTGATTTTTTCCACGGCATCCTCCGGGGTGGTAATCCCGCCCACTCCGATGATGGGGATGCTGCCTTTAAGCTCTGCGGCAAAGGCTGCCAGGGTTTCATTCGCCCGGTTGTAGAGAGGCTTACCGGACATGCCGCCGCTTTCACAGGCTGCGGGGGATTTCTCCACGCCCTCGCGGGATGTGGTGGTGTTGGTGCAGATGAGACCGTCCAACTGGCAATCCTGGAAAACGCGGGAAAGTTCGCGGATGCGTTCTTCGCTCATGTCCGGGGAAACCTTGAGCACCAGGGGCACATAGCGTCCGGTGTCGCTGGTCAGATTGGCCTGTTCACTCTTCAGGATGGAGAGCAGGTCTGCTGCCGAGTCTGCCTTGGCCAATTCCTGGAGGTTCGGCACATTGGGGCAGGAGAAATTGATGGCTACATAATCCGCCACGTCCCACACGGCGCGCAGACATGCCAGATAGTCCTGGTGTGCCTCCTTGTTGGGGGTGACTTTGTTCTTGCTGATATTGACACCGAGAATGCCCTTGAAGTTACGGGTGCGCCGGATATTGTCCACGCCTTTATCCACGCCGGGATTGTTGATTCCCATGTGGTTGATGATGGCCTGCTCCGGGATGCAGCGGAAGAGACGGGGCTTGGGATTACCGGGTTGCGGACGCGGAGTCAGCGTACCGACTTCCACAAAGCCGAACCCGAGGTGGCCGAACGCCGCAACGGTGTTGGCTTCCTTGTCCATACCGGCGGCCAGACCAACGCGGTTCGGGAACTTGAGTCCCATGACGGTGACCGGGTCATCCACGGGTGCCGGGAACATGTGTTGGAGAAGGTGCAGGTGTTCAGCCGTTCTCAATCCCTTGAGCGTGACGTGATGAGCCGTCTCCGGATCCAGACAGAAGAGAAATTTCTTGGCAAGTTGATATAGTTGACTATTCACGGTTGCAGATAATGTGCTTGGGAGCTACTCTATACGAATACGAGATAAAATCAATCCTTTTTTATTCCTCTTCGACGGTTTGGGTAACGCTTCCGATGACCGGGCAGGAAAATTCCACGGTGTCACCGGGCTTCAGATAGCGGGGAGGAGTCATTCCCATGCCGACTCCGCCGGGCGTGCCTGTAGAGACGACATCGCCGGGGTTGAGCGTCATGAATTGCGAAACGTAGGCTACCAGTTGAGCCACGGGCATGATGAGCTGCGAGGTGTCAGCCTGCTGGCGAAGTTCTCCGTTGATTCTCATCTCCAGCGTCAGATTATCCGGGTTGGGAATCTCATCTTTTGTCACCAGCACCGGACCGAAGGGGGCAAAGGTATCGTAGCTCTTGCCCATGGTCCATTGTCCGGCGTGTTCCAGCTGCCAGGCGCGCTCTGAATAGTCGCACATGAGGGTATACCCAACGATGGCGCGCCGGGCTTCAGCCTCCGTTGCGCGGTGGAGGGTGTCGCCGATAATCACGGCCAGCTCCACCTCGTAATCCAGTTTATCGGCTCCGGTCGGATTGAGGACGTAGGATAGGTCAGAGCTGATGGCCGAGGTGGCTTTCATGAAAATGGAAGGCTCCGTGGGGGCATCGCCGCTGAATTCCTTTGCATGGTCGGCATAGGTTTTTCCCAGACAGACCAGAGAGCAGGGCTGCACGTGCAGGGCAGAGGAAACGACCAGCCCCTTCATGTCCACGGGAACCCCGTCCTCCGCACCTTTGGCAATCCAGGTCTCTATTTCCTTGCGTAATTTCTTGCCTCCGGGCAACATGGCGGCCCAGAGCTGCTCGTCCTGAGCCGTTACATCGATGAAGCACCCCCTTTTGGGGACCCAGAGGCCGATGGTGCTTTCTCCCTCTTCGTCTACATAGTATTGAAGTCTCATGGTAGTGAGGTCGGTAAAAATAGGAATCAGTTCCAGCCGTCCAGCGTGTCCGGCACATCCAGCAGCTTGTCCGGGATGTCGTTTCGTGTCGGCTCCTGCTGAGTCTGCGGTTCAGGCTCCGGAATCGGAGCTGTTTCCGGTTCCGGTTCGGGGCGGGATTCCGTAATAAACGGCGAATGTCCTGCATCTGAAATGGCAGAGGTCGAGTTGAAGTCTGGCAATGCTTCTTCTGAAGCCATGTCGGTTTCTGCGGTGATGTTCGCATCCTCCTGTGGCAGTTCTTCCTCTTCCTCGTTTCCTGCTGCAATGCTGCGGTACAGGAAGACACGGTCGCCCTTGATGACCGTGCCGGAGCGGATGTCGGCCACGATGATGTTACCCCTGCGGTGCTGCCCGCTTGAGACCATCAGGTTGCCCACGCGGTCAATGGCTCCGTCCGCCGGGTGCGAAATCAGCACCGTGCCCTCTTTCGGCATGGGGCCGATGATGCGCAGCAGCGCAAAATTGCGCTCCGGGATAACCTGATGAACGGCGCCCAGATGGAGAGGCGGCGGTAGTTTGGCTGTTTCTTCATCTTTCTCTTCTTCTACTGAGTGTTTCTGTTGTTGGAACACACTGCAGGAGGGTTGCGCGCATGCCAGTGCCAGCACCAGAGCAAGAGAGAGCCACTTCGTCATACCCCGCAGCCTACACCAAAACAAGCAGGTCGTCAAGCTGCTTTTACGCTGTCATTGCGGCATCAGAGGAAGTCCTCGTGGTGATGCATGAAGAAGTCGTGCATCAGCCGCACGTTTTCCAGTTCGTACCACGGGCGTTCCTGCACCGGGGAGGTGCTCAGATCATAAACTCTGGCGCCGGGCAGGCTCAGCAGCAGGGGGGAATGCGTGGCGATGATGAATTGGGTACGCAGCGCCAGACTGGCACTCAGGAATTCCGCTAATTGGAGCTGCAGGGCGGGCGCGAGACTGTTTTCCGGCTCGTCCAGCAGGTAAAGTCCTGTTTCCCCGATGGCATCCGTGAAATAGAGGAATGCGTTTTCTCCGTTGGAGTACTCGCGCACACGTTCGCTCACTCCCTTGCTGCGGGCATAGCTGACGGGATTGTGGCGCAGGGCATTTCTGTGTGCGAGGAATTGCTCATAACCGCCCTGTTCCCGGGTATTGAGCCGCAGCTTTTTAATATCATGCCGCCAGTTGCGGGACTCCTCATTGAGCCGCAAATCGCGTTCTTCGTTGTCGCGTCTGGTCTTCAGAATGCGGGAGAATACATCATCGCTGGAGATATAGCGGCTGTCGGCAGGAAGGGGAACGCTGAAGTTCTCATCTTCACCAGCCAGTTTGGCTGAACAGAGACTCTTGAAGACATCAAAATACTTTGTCTTGTTATAGGACCCGCTGCGCCCCAGCTCCAGATATTGGGCAATGAGGTTCAATATCGTCGTCTTGCCGGAGCCGTTGCCGCCGTAGAGGATGGTGACGGGCGCAAATTCCAGCGTGGGGATATCTTCGGTGAACAGCTTGAATGGATACACGTTGGATTCCACCTGCTGCATGTTGTTCAACGTGAATTCCTGTCGCGCAATGTCGGGCAGGGTGAAAGATTCGAGATAAAGCATCAGTTGTTCACAGGGTAGTTGGGAAGCAGGGGGGCAGAAATCAGGCGAAAGACGCCGCAAGTCTGTCCACCACGGAGCGCAGCTCGGAATCATCCATGAGCTTTTGCTCGATGGTTTTGGACGCATGCAACACGGTGCCGTGGTCGCGTCCGCCGAAAGCAGCGCCGATGTCCTGGAGAGAGGCATCGGTGTGCTTACGGGCCAGATACATGGCCACCTGGCGCGGATGTGCGATAGCTGCCGTACGGCGGCGGCCGTTGATATCTGCCAGACGGATATGGAACTCATCTGCCACGCGCTGTTGGATTTCGCTGACGGAAACCTTGCTGCCGCGCTGCTGACGCAGGAGGTCTTTGAGCTGAATACGGGCATCCGCCACGGTGATGGTGCGGTGGGCAAAGGAGGCATAGCTGGTCATGCGAACCAATGCGCCTTCCAGTACGCGGATGGAGTGCGTCACGTTCTTGGCGAGGAACTCCAGCACCTCGTTGCTCAACAGATCGGATTTCCACTGGCGACGCAGCTTCTGGCGCAGAATGGCCATGCGGGTCTCATAATCCGGCGACTGGAGGCTGACAGTCAGTCCCTGCTCGAAACGGGTGGTCAGACGCGATTCCAGATTGGTGATATTAGAGGCGGGGCAGTCTGCAGAGAGAATAATCTGCTTGCCGCTTTCAAAAAGAGCGTTGAAGGTGTGGAAGAACTCCTCCTGTGTCTTACCGGCTCGTGCCATGAACTGCACGTCATCAATCAGCAGAACGTCTGCCTTGCGGTATTTGCGGCGAAAAGCGTTGAGCGTGTCCCCCTTCTTGGAGATAGCTTCAATGTAAGCGTTCGTAAAGTCCTCGCTGGTGACGTAGAGCACCTGCGTCCCCTCGTTCTTCGCCTGAATGGCGTTGCCGATGGCCTGCAGCAGGTGCGTCTTGCCGAGCCCGGAATCGCCGTGCACGAAGAGCGGATTGTATTTGCAGTCGCAGTTGTTCACGATGGCCTGTGCGGCGGCATAGGCGAACTCGTTGTTGGAGCCCACGACATAGCCGTCGAAGGTGTAGTCCGCATTCAGTCCGCTGTTGATGGGGCTGCTGCTGCGACGGGTACGGCGCTTGCCGGTCTCGGGCTTCTTCTCGCCGACCTCTGCGGGGCAGGGAGCGGCGGTGGCGACGGGCTGCTCGTGCGTGTCTGCCGCACTCTCGCTGCCGACTGCAACGTATTCGATGGTTCTGGCGGCGTTGAGTACGCGTGCCGCTGCGTTCACAATCTGGTCGTGATAGTTAATCTCGAACCAGTCGAACACGATGTCCTGCGGGTACTCCAGAATAAGTTTGGTACCTGTGTCTCGCAGTAGTCTCAGTTTGGAGATATAGGACTCGAACCCATACGCCCCCACGCTGCCAACGCTACGCAGATCTTCCGCGATCTGCGCCCAGATGGCCTGTTCCTTTTCCTGTTGGTTCATTGCCTGAAATCTCTAGTTTCCCTTGGTGATTGTTTTTCCCTTTCCCGTTTGGTCACTGCCCGGGGCAGGGAGGTGATGCGGGGGGAAATATGCCACGACTCCGCTTCGCAAAAAAGATTTTTTTCGCCGAATTATTTTTCAGCCTCTCGTAAAGCGCTGTTCTATGGGCGTTCCACGGGTTCAAAAAAAGTTGGCATACATTTTTTAATTAGTTAATGTTTCTTGATATTTATTCTGAGTTTGAGTGCCTGCCCCAAAATCTCTGTGGAACAAAATTTGACAATGTTACAACACATTGATAATACGATAATTGAATTAAATTAAAGAAAAAGTTAGACGGCAAAATCCGGGTGTGTGGAACACAGGTGGAAAGGCGGTTAGATGAGTGATTTAGGCAGAAAAGTGCTGCCAGCCGCGACCGAGATTTTCGCGGTTTCGGGGAACAATTTTCCCGATGGAAGTGATGGGAACCGGCAAGTCCATGAGAGAGAGCCGCTGAGCGGTTTCCGGGGCAAATGTCATGAGAAGCTCGTAATCCTCGCCGTCCGTAAGGGCGTTTTTAATCGAGCACCCGGGGTGACAGGGGATGGTTTCCGGCGTCAGTTCATAGCCGCAGGCGGAGGCTTCTGCCAGTCTCGGCAAATCGGTGGCAAGCCCATCGGATAAATCCATCATGGCTGTGGGTGTCAACCCGTTTTCCAGAAGAAAACGGCCCAGACGGACGCGCGGTTCAAAGGTGAGATGACGCTCAGAGGGGAAAGAACCGCCCAGCAGGCCCGATACGCACAGGATGTCCCCGGTGCGGGCACCGGATCGCAGAACTGCCTTCCCGCGCTCTACACGCCCCGTCAGAGCCACGTTGATGACCAGTCCGTCGATGGGGAGGGAGGATGTTTCACCTCCGGCGAGAGAAATTCCGTAGGATTCGGCCAGCTGATGCAGTCCGGAATATAGTTTTTCCAGCAGTTCAACCGGGCGGGAGGGGTGCACCAGCAGGGTGACCAGAGCGTGCTCCGGGATTCCCCCCATGGCGGCAATGTCGGAAACGGCTCGAGCCAGCGCTTTGCGTCCGATGAGTTCCGGCGGTGTCTGCGGCGTGAAATGGACGGATTCGACCACGACGTCCGTTTTGAGCAGCGTATCCCATTCCTCATTGCGTGATACCACGGCGCAATCATCCCCCGGGCCGACGATGAGTCTCTCATTCGTCGGCAGCCGACGGAGCAGACGCTGCAGCACAGCGTTCTCCCCCATGGATGAAAGCGGGGTGGGCATCAGGCAGGAAGGATAAGAATCATGATGAGCATGAGAGCGTTGTAAATGGCATGCAGGGCCATGGGAAGCCAGAGCGAGCGCGCTCTGTCGTACAGAATGCACTGCACCACCCCGAATATCATGAGCGGCAGGGTCTGGGCAAGAGAGCCGTGAATGACGCTGAAGAGCAGCGCAGAAAGGAGAATGGCCACCACGCGGCAGCTGTACCGCTTGAGGATGTTATATACAAAGCCACGGTACACAATTTCTTCGCAGACCGGAGCCACGATGACGGCTGCAGCGGCAAGGACCAGTCGCAGCTCGGTATTGCCATCCCGGAACATGACGACGATATCCTGCAATTCCGGGCATCCCGTCAGCTCTGTCAGCCAGCGGAAGAATCCCAGCTGCTCCAGAATGCAGAAGGGGATGATGATGCTCAGTAGTGCCAGGAAGAGATGAAAGGCAGCTGTACCGATGCGGAATTGAGGCCGAATCGGCGCGGGCAGCATGCCGAAACGGATGACAAAGGGCAGGTAGACGCATACCTGCAGGAGCAGGTTGGTCAGCAGGGCGCCGACCGTGATGGAACCCGTCGGCGGGTTCATGACGGTCACCACGGTGCCGAATATGGTCGTTGTGATGAAAAATCCGGTGTAGAGCCAGTCAAAGATGCTCGGAAATGACGCTCCGGGGAACATCGGCACCGGGGGGAGGGCATTCGATGAGAATTGTCGCCGCAGCATCCCCCCGCCTATGGTAAAGAGAATCAGGATGGGAGTCACAACCAGCAGTAGTGACATAATCAACGTGTGAAGAGAAAGCTCCGAAGCGAACATGGTGGGCGGGTATTCTAACGATTAAATCAGATTTGGCAAGCCTGAAAACGCGGATGGCGGTCGATAGGCTATCGCTCCGCAGTAGCCCGGCATGGGGGTGAACAGACGGACTTCCGGGGCTTGTCCGAACAGCGGGACAATGTTGCCCTCGCTGTAAATAAAGGGGTAGGCAGCGGCATTCCAGATGGTGTCTCCTGCCTGTTTGACCAGGGCCTCTGCCGCACACCAGCAGGCAAAGAATTCGTCCACCGGGCACCCTCTCTCCCGAAACGCCGCCAGCTGTTCCGCAGCCATGAATCGGGGAGCCAGTCTGTTCATGGCTCGCGGGCGGATTTTTTCCACATCGATTCCGATGGGCGTATGATGAAAAGCCATGCAGAGACAATCTCCTGAATGCGAGATGTTGAACTCGCACTGCGGGAAAGAAGGTTTGCCGTGAGCACCATAGGAAAAATGAATCTCCGTGGCCGGAATGCCGCATCGCCGGGACAGCTCGTGCTTCAACAGAGAGCGAATCCGCCGGAACTTCTCTCCACGCTGCCGGGCTTCCTCTTCCTCATGGGAATCCAGAACGGAAGGGATTCTGCCGTTCATTATTCCGGTCATGCTGTAGACGAGGTAATCCATTATATATACTTTATATGGGGAAATGGAAGAATTGTCCGGAATCCGTATCATAGACGCCGATACCGGGGACGGACTGTCGACCGTACACCTCGCCGGGATTGGCCAACAGGGTTGAACCCGACATGCGGCTGTCCGCACAATGCGTATGCCCGTAGAAGACGGCATCAAATCGGCCTGTTTCAACCGCCTGCCGGGCAATAGTGGGCAGATGGCAGAAGAATAATCGGCGGGAGTCTATGGTCACCACCCCATAATTGCCGTGCAGAGTCACATGCGGAGCGGCTGCCGCAATGTGATGGAAAGCCTCTATTTCATATTCATTGTTGCCGAACACTAAATCCAGAGGCTTTTTCCACTCTTCCGTCAGGAGGGTGAACGTGGAACTGTGTACCATGTCTCCGAGAAAAATCAAGTGCTCACACCCAGCCTCATCTGCTGTCACAAGGGCTTGCAGCAGGTGATTGATGTGGTCGTGAACATCTGAGACGATGGCTATTTTCATGGTGTTGACGTGGAGGACTCGCTCTTATCTTCCGGTTGTAACAGGAAGTGCCAGATCATCCTGTCGTTGTCGCAGCTCAGTTGCCGAAGAACCAGTTGCAGACCGATGTCGCCGGAGGCATACTGCTCCGCTTCCTGATAGTTTGCCAGAAGTTTCTCGCTGACGAAACGCAGAATACCGTCAATGATTCGTTGTCTGTTATCCGGTTGTCGGAGCAGACGCAGGACGCGGCGTCTCTCTTCCTTGCCGGCGGCACTGCGGGAGCTGGCGGATTCGTAGGTCAGAAGTACGTCCGAGGCTTCGGGAGCCACTCTCTGCATCAGTTCGCTGAATGCCTTGTTGTTGAAAAGGGTGCAGTATCGGGCGGCGGCGCTGTCCCATTCTGCATCTGTCATCCCCTCCTTATTCATGATGCTCAGCGTCGTGTACACCATGGCCAGACTGAAAACGGGATCGGAATTGCTTACTTCTCCCGCGCAGCCGGTGTTAACCGTCTTGTGGAACGTGTCGTAAAGCTTTTGTGTGATATTACCCGTAGGTGTCAATTTGCAGGTGAAGGTCTGGAAATGCTTGTTGGTGGCCGTTGCATCCACCCCATTCCATTTCACGGCCACCGGGTTGGCCGCGGATATATCCGGCTCAAAGACGCTGTTACCGCCCTTGACCAGAATCGGAAGACGGAAGGAAAAGCGCTGCGGTGCCGCATGGCTGTCCGGTTCAACCCAGGGGAATTGATTTCCTTTATTCAGTTTCAGGCTGGCAGCCATGTGGCTGGTTGAGGGCGGGACGATTTCCAGATGCTCCGGCAAAATAGTGAAGTCCAGCGAATCAGCCGGGGGGATAGTCGGGGTATGGATGCCGGAAAGCGGGATGGCGAGCTTGGGTATCAGCAACACTTGCCCCGATTCTGTGGGGAGACTGACAGCAACCGGAATGCCCCTGCTGCTGATGCTTACCAGTCGGTTGTTTCGCACACAGAGGTCAATGTCGGCCTCATTGGCGGCTTTGCTGAATCGCAGATGGTAGAAATCCTTTGCCGCGCTCCTGACGATGCGGCACTCTGTTCGTCCGGGCTTCAGGGTGATGTGCCTTGTCCTGTCCTTATCCGAAGTCCAGGGCATGCGGGTAATGATGACTTCACCATTGACCAGAGAGCTTGGTGCTTGTTGCAGGATATCGGTGAGCAGGGCGGGAATTTCTTCTCCTCCGGTCACCGGGCAGAAACGATGCCGACAGCCGGGGGACGGTTTTTCGGCGGAATGATGGGTACTCTCCCTTTCCGTCGGGTTTCCCATGACCTCGTTGAAATAGGCAAGGAGTTCCGGCTTATTCAGCCCTGCTCGTAATTCAGGTTCTTCTGCTATGAGAGTCTCCCACTCTTGTAATTCCTCATGGGAGAATGAACGCGCCCACTCCGCTGCCGGACGATGGTGAGTGGCCTCCCGCATGTAGAGGAGGCACAACTGATTCTTGTCCAGCTTCCATTGCCGGTCAAGTTCACAGAGCAGCCGCAGGTTGCTGGCATGCTTTTCGGATTCGGATGCCTGCTGCAATATATCGATGATTCTGACAACGGCACGGTTTCGGTCGCTTTCCGGCTGATGGGAGGCTTTGGCCAGCGCCTCCGTGTTTTCCAGCAGCTGCGCCGCCTGACGCGCATCGTAGGGCTGTGACAGCAGCGCACAGAGCGATTTGTAGGCAGCATGCTCTCCGATGCGGGCGGGACTGTGCCGCACAGCATAGTACACACCGAAACCTCCGCCCCCGATAGTCAGCAGCAACAGAACCGCCACCGTCGCTATCATCCGTCGTTGCTTCTGCCGCCGGATGCCGGATAAATCGTAGAGCTCCTCATCCGGTTCTTCAGAGAACTGGTAGGGCGGCACCACGCGCGCTGCCTGTCGGGCGGCCAGATGCTCGCGGAACTGATGCCGCTCCTCACCCTGCATGATACCGGGAGGATAGACAACGGAGGTGGTCGGCAGAGAATCGTCCGTTGCTTCTCCCAGCTCAAGGTCTTCCCCTATGGGAAGGACGGGATGCCCGGTGCGCATTGCCCTGCGGATGAGTGGAGAGTTATCCGTGCTTGCCCAGCGTTGGGTCATGCGGAAATTATCGGCTTCGTCCGCATGCGTGATGAATGTTTTACCCCAACCGAAGTGTGGTGAGAGCCAGTCGCTTTCATGCCACAGCCGCAGGATATCTTCCACCGGGGTCGCCTCCGGGACAGTCATGAGACAATCTCTATCGAAGGGCGTCGTGCAAAAAGCCCGGGCGTTACTTTTGTGACCGGTGAGCCGCTTCCAGGTGGCCTGTATGTCTGCCTCGGGGATATCCTGCGGGTTCAGGTGCGGTTCTCCGTTCAGGAAACGCGGCGGTCCTTCCCATCGTTTGCACCAGAATCCGGAACGCGCCAGCGCCAGAATGACACCGGCGGGCGTGGGCCGATATTTGTTCCGCAGCAGGGCGGCCACCTCTTCCGGCAGCAGAACGAGATGATGCGACAGGTGGCACATCCGCCCGCTGTAATCCGCCCCGGCCGGTTGGGAGACGGTCAGAACATGATATTCCGAATTCGCGTAGGTCAGAGTGGTGTAGGAGCACTGCGGACCGGGGATGCCCCGGCATGCGCCTGTCCGATAGCGGCTCAGCTCGGTGAGCTTGCGCCGCATCTCCCTCGGCATCACTTCCGAACGCGCCACGGTGCCGTAACCCGACTGGGTTGAGTCGAGAAGCCGTGCTGCGCTGGTGTGGATGAACTGGAGTGCCATGCAGGGGGAGATGATGTTATGTTGCAGCCGCGCCGGGGATGAGCGAGGGTGCTACCTCGTGCAGCGCCCACATGACGGGATCGGTGACGCGGAACGGATGAACCTCGCCCGAGGCCGGTCCTATCAGCATCGAACCGCTGGCCTCATCTGTGAACTCTACAGGGGATGCGCCCAGCGCAGAGGCGGCAAAGTAGCGCACGTTGGAGGAAATAGCCTCGGCATTGGCGCAGATGTGGGGGGCTATATTAAAGAGGAACTGCCGCAGGCGCGCAGAGTTCAGGTTGACATGCTCGGTCATGAACATCCCGTTGCGGATGGTCGGCAGGAGCGGTTCCGGCCCCAGCAGATGCGACCATGTATCGCACTTGCCGATGATGACGGCCAGCGGCACCCGCAGCTTTTCCGCCGGTGGGAGGTTGAGCTTCGTCCGCAGCCGCATTTCGGATTCGGCCAGCAGGATAGCCTGTCGTCCCGGGCGATACAGGTTGTGCCGCAGCTGCGGATCATTGCCATCGCGGAGCAGGGTGCGGAATCCGGGGTTCGCCGTCGGGTCGAAGAGGAACAGGATGGCATCTGCCACGGCCATGTGCAGGCTGCCGGGGGTATACTCCGAATCGCTGCCCGGCTGGAAATCCTCGCCCGCATTGTCGTACAGCACCAGAGAATGCGTCTCGTTCCCCTTATTCAGATTATAGATGAAGGGGCGGGGCATGTTGGCAAACACGCCGCGTCTCCATACCTGCTGATAGAGATTACCCCGCACGTGGGTCTTGCCCAGATAGGCATCCTGCGGGGTGCGCGCGTTGAACAGACGCATACGTAACTCATTCAGCGGCTCATTCATCAGCGGGTCTGCATCGCGGAACGGCATGCCGAACTCCTTGGGGAACTCTTTTTCCAGTTCCGGCACCAGCGCGGTCAGATAGTGGGTCTTTCCCGCTGCGGGAACACCCACCAGCGAGAAAATATGCTGAATGGTGGTGTAAAAGAAAGGCGGCAGCTTCAGCAGACAATGGGGACAGGCGTACTCCGTGCAGGTACTGCCGCAGGCATCCAGCGGGAAACCACTGGCTTCATCCCAGGCAGAGGGACGGAAGCGGAGCATGTCATCCTCCCCCAGAATGGGGTCGCCCAGTAAATCCGGGTGAGCGGCGATAGAAAGCGTTTCTTCCGGTTTGAAGGTCAGCCAGCAGGAGGGACAGCGCAATTCTCGTTCCGTCTGCTGCTCCACTTGTTCCGGCGGGGGATTATCCTCGATGTATTTCTCTGCATAGGCGGCCACATCCAGTATGTCGCGCAGGTAAAAGGAATCTCGCCCCAATCCTCGGAAGGTGACGAGAGATTCCTCCGGGAACTCCCGCGTCACATGGGGCAGGCTGGTCAGCTCATAGGGTCCGTACCATTGCTCCGCACCCGGGGGCAGGATGAACCATTCAGTCGGATCGTAGGCGGAAAAATCCGGTTGTTGGCCATACCAGCAGACAAAGCACCCGCCGTCGAGTATCATCAGATACAGCGTATCGGGCAGAATGACTACATCGGCGTTGGACGGTTCGCCGTTCACGATGTATTGTCCCACCTTGCCGTGGGGGAAAAAGCGACAGGTCTCATTCCTCTGGGCAAATGAGCCTCCGTCCTCCGTGCGCATGTGGACACGGAACGTGTTGCGTTCTCCAGAGCCGATGGTCATGAAATTACCATCGGAATTCAGCATGACAGCTCCGTGGCAGTCATAGATATAGAGCTGCTTATTCATATATAATCACTCCGCCGGTTTCGCAGAATATAGCAAATTCAGCAGGAATGGTCAAGAAAAGACGTATATTGTCATGATGCTTTTGCTTGCGCTTGAATCGCCCACCGTATTGTGGTAGAATGCCGCCCATGCAGACGGCAAATTCCAAGGAAGAGTTGCGTAATATGCTCGCACCGCTTCGCGGCGGGCGATTGGTTCTGGTCCCCACCATGGGAGCCCTGCACGAGGGACATGCCTCTCTGCTGCGTCAGGCGCGGGCGCTGGCGGGAGACTCCGGCAGTGTGGTGGCCAGCGTGTTCCTGAATCCCGTGCAGTTTGACAATGCCGGGGATTTGTCCTCTTACCCGCAGACCCCGGAAGCCGATTTGGAGCTGTGCCGCAGCTGCGGGGTGGACGTGGTATTTATGCCCACGCCGGAGGTGATGTACTGTGCCGACCGCTCCATTACCATGGAGGAAACGCATCTGTCCACCGTCCTGTGCGGCGCGAAGCGCCCCGGGCATTTTGCCGGTGTCTGTCTGGTGGTGAGCAAGCTGTTCAACCTGGTGCAACCCACGGATGCCATCTTCGGTAAGAAGGATTACCAGCAGCTTGCCATCCTGCGCCGCATGGTGCGTGATTTGGATTTCCCCATCACCCTGCACGGAGCGGAAATCGTCCGCGAAGCCGACGGCCTCGCCCTCTCCAGCCGCAATGTCCGCCTTAGCCCGGAACATCGTGCCGCCGCACCCGCCATTCGCCGGGCTCTTCAGGAAGCCGCTACGGCCTACGCCAACGGCGCAACCTCCGCAGATGTCTGTGCTGCCGTGCAGAGTTCGCTGGAGGCAATCCCCGGCGTGCGGGTGGACTACGTGACGCTCTGCGATGCGGAGACGCTGCATGAGCTGACGGATGAGAACCGCCTCGCCCTTCTGGCTGTTGCCGCCTATTTCGGCGATGTCCGTCTCATTGATAACATTGAACTGACCCGCCGCGCATGATTACAGCAGACAATTTACATCGTTCCTACAGCATCGGCAAAAAACAGGTCGAAGTGCTGCACGGCCTCAGCCTGCATATCAAACGCGGGGAGAAGGTGTTCCTCTGCGGCCCCAGCGGTGCAGGCAAGACCACGCTCATGTACACGCTGGCCGGGCTGGAACCGCCCCAGCAGGGCAAGGTGATTGTGGATGGACAGGACATTTACAGCCTTTCGCTGCGTCAGCGCGCCCTCTTCCGCAACAGAAACATGGGCTTCATCTTCCAGAACTACATGCTCATGCCGGAGCTGACGGCGCTGGAAAATGCCTCGCTGGCCACCGCCATTGCCGGCACGGAAGCCACGGAGCGCATTAAGGCTCTGCTGGAAAAGGTCGGGCTGGCTGACCGCATGGACCACCTGCCGAACGAGCTTTCCGGCGGTGAGCAGCAGCGTGTGGCCATTGCCCGTGCCTTGGCTCACGACCCCGCCATCATCTTTGCGGATGAGCCCACGGGCAACCTCGACTCCCGCAACGGTAATCAGATTCTCGACCTCCTCTTCTCTCTGGCAGATGAGGGCGGCAAGACGCTCGTGACGGTCACCCACGACTCCCGTGTCGCCGCCCGCGGCGACCGCACCCTCATCATCCGCGACGGTGTCGTGGCATCTGAGTAAAGTCGATAGCATTTTACAGCAAAACAAGCGTGCCCCGTTTCATCGAGGTACGCTTGTTTTGTACTCAACCCTCCAGCTCAGCGCGGATGAAGGGGGCGGTGATGCTGTCCTTGCTGCGGGCGACCTGCCGGACAGTGCCCTGGGCAACAATGATGCCGCCTTCCTCACCTGCGCCGGGGCCGAGGTCGATGATGTAGTCGGCCTCGCAGATGAGTTCGGTGTTATGCTCAATGACCACGACGGTGTTGCCCATTTCCACCAGACGGCGCAGCACCTGTACCAGAAGCCGGACATCATGCGGATGCAGCCCGATGGTGGGTTCTTCAATCAGATAGAGGTCCTGGGGCAGGGCGCGCCCCTTGCGGATGGCGGTGAGCGCGGCGCGACGGCCTTTGATGAGTTCGGAGACGAGCTTGATGCGCTGCGCCTCGCCGCCGGAGAGGGTATTGCTGGCCTGACCGAGAGTCAGGTAGCCCAGCCCCGTCTCGCAGAGCAGCTTCAGCGGGTCTGCGAGACGTGCCTGCCCGGCAAAGAACTCTGCCGCTTCCTCCATGTTCATATTGAGCACCTCCGCGATATTCTTGCCCTTGTAGCGCACCTGAAGCGTGCGGGAATTGTAGCGCGCGCCGCGGCAGGTTTCGCAGGGCACGGAGCAGGGGGGCAGGAAGTCCATTTCCTGCTTACGGAAGCCCGTTCCCTTGCAGGATTCGCAGTTGCCTGCAGCGGTGTTGAAGGAGAAGCGCCCGGCATCGAATCCCAGCCGCCGCGCATCCGCACTCTGGGCAAAGAGCTTGCGGATTTCGTCAAAGATACCGATGTAGGTGGCGGGGGTGGAGCGCGGTGTTTTCCCCAGCGGGGATTGGTCAACCTGATAGAGCGCCCGGACGGAATCCAGCCCCTTATCCGTTTTCCATGCGGCGCGTTCCTCGCGGCTGATGCTGCCGCCCAGCGCATGACGCACCGCCGGAGCAAGGGTTTCGGAGATGAGCGAGGTCTTGCCCGCACCGGAGGAGCCGGTCACCACGGTGAAACGCGCCCGAGGAATACGCAGCGTTACATCCTTGAGGTTGTGCAGATTGCATCCTGTCAGCTCCAGCCATTCGGCCTCCTTGAGCGGGAGCCATTTGCCGCAGAAGGGGTGTTTTTCCTTGTGACGCAGAGCCTTGCCCGTGACGGAATGAGGATTGCGCTCCACCTCGGCAAAGCTGCCCTGAGCCACGATTTCCCCGCCATGCACGCCGGCTCCGGGACCCAAATCGATGATATGGTCGGCGCGGTGCATGGTTTCCTCATCATGTTCCACCACGAGGAGGGTGTTACCGCGTTGTTTCAGCGTTTCGAGGGTGGAAAGCAGGCGCTCATTATCGCGGGGATGCAGCCCGATGGTGGGTTCATCCAGCACGTAGAGAACGCCCCGAAGCTCTGACCCCAGCTGGGCGGCCAGGCGAATGCGCTGCGTTTCACCGCCGGAGAGGGTGGTGGCGGCGCGGTCGAGGGAGAGGTAGCCCAGCCCGACCTGTTGCAGGAAGCGGAGGCGGGGGACAATCTCTGCCATGACGTTGCGGGCGATTTCAGCCTCTCGCCCCTCGAAATGCCAGGTTTCGAGCAATTGCAACGCCTGAGAGGCACTCAACTCGCCGATGGAAGCGATGTTTCTGTCGAACAGCGTGACGGCCAGCGCAAAAGGATTGAGCCGATGACCGCTGCAATGCGGGCAGGGGGTGCTGCTGTCTTCCTTTGCAGCGGCTTTCTCCACCTCGCGGTCGTAGCGCAGCTCATGCTCCAGCCTGCTTTCCTTATCTTCATCTTTGATGCGGATGGTGCTGATGCGGCCGTGTCCCTGGCAGTGGGTACACCAACCGTGCGGGCTGTTGAAGGAGAAGGTGGAAGGCTCCGGCGCGGCATAGCTCCTGCCGCAGTCCGGGCAGGTGAGGTGCGTGCCCAGCAGACGGGTGGAACCGTCTCCGCGAATGAGCCGGAGGAATCCGTCACCCATTTCCAGCGCACGGCTGACGGTTTCCGCCAGCGTGGCAAAGTCGCAATCATCACCATTCATGCTGATGCGGTTGCCGTGTACACGCAGCTCTGCCAGCACCACATCGATATCGTGGTTGGAGTAGCGATCCAGCGGCGTGAAAGCCTCCGGTGCCACCAGTTGCCCGTCTGCCCGCAGCCAGGGGTATTTCTTTTTGGCAGCCCAGCGGGCGAGGTCGGCGTAATGCCCCTTGCGGTTGCGAACCACCGGAGCGGCAATCATGAGCAATTCCGGCTTCTGCTCCAGCTCCTGCGCCACCAAGGCCTGAATTTCTCCGGGGGAACGCCGCCCCACGGGCACGCGGCAGTCCGGGCAATGCGGCTGCCCCACCTTGGCATAGAGGAGTCGGAGGAATTGCCAGATTTCGGTGATGGTGCCCACGGTGGATTTGCAGCCGCCGCGGGTGCGGTTCTGTTCAATCGCTACGGTGGGGGGAAGCCCGGTCAGCCGGTCGATATCCGGCGTTTCCATCTGTTCCGTGAACTGGCGGGCGTAGGGGCTCATGACATCCATGAAACGCTTCTGCCCCTCCGCAAAAATGATGTCAAAGGCTAGGGTGCTCTTGCCGCTGCCGGAAAGGCCGGTCACCACGGTCATGGCGTTGCGCGGGATGTCTGCGTCGATGTTCTTGAGCTGGTGGTGGCGCGCACCACGCAGGGCAATGACACCCTCCGGCACGGCATCCGTCACTGTCTCCGCGACTGGGGTGACGGGGGCGGGTTCCTTTCGCAGTGCGCCTGCCAGGAAGACGGCGGTGTAGCTTTCGGGCACGGTTGCCACTTCCTCCGGGGTGCCCTGAGCCACGATATTGCCGCCGCCGGTGCCGCCCTCGGGGCCCAGGTCAATCACATAGTCGGCGCATTTGATTAACTCCAGATTATGCTCGATGACCAGCAGGCTGTTCCCGCGCTCCACGAGCCGGTCAAACACCTGTAACAGCACCTCCAGATCGTGAAAATGGAGCCCGGTGCCGGGTTCATCCAGAATCAGCAGCTTACCCTTATCTCCGGGGGTGTCTCCCACCGAGTCCACCAGGATGCGGGCGAGCTTGAGACGCTGGTTCTCCCCGCCTGAGAGTGTGTTGAGCGGCTGTCCCAGCCCCAGATGCCCCAGTCCTACCTCGACCAGAAGCCCCAGTCGCTCGGCAATGCGGCGGGCGCGGGCGTTTTTCTCGCGAGCAAACAATTTCTGTGCGGAGGCGATGTCCATGGCCAGCATTTCTGCCATATTATACCCCAGCAGGGTGAGCGTGAGCGCCTGCGGGGTGTAACGCGTGCCGTGGCAGAGTGCACAGGGGACAAAAATGTCCGAAAGGAACTGCATTTCTACTTTTTCCTGCCCGAGCCCGGCACAGCGGGGGCATCTGCCGTCCCCGCTGTTGAAGGAGAAGTAGCCGGGTTTCAGTCCGCGAGCCTGAGCGGCAGGTTCAGCCACAAAGAGGGCGCGGATATCCTCGAATACGCCGATGTAGACCGCCGGAGTGGAGCGAGGGGTGCGAACGATGGGACTCTGGTCCACCAGCACGACATCTTCCGGCGAATCAATGCCGCTGATGCTCTGTATGCGAACCTCATCCTCATCGTCCAGCTCATCGCGGTGCAGGCTGCCGTAGAGTACCTGACAGGCCAGGGAACTCTTGCCGCTGCCGGAGACACCTGTCAGGCAGGTATAGACTCCCAGCGGAATATCCACATCCAGTTGGTGCAGATTGTGGCATTCCGCGCCGCGAATGCGGATGTGTCCGCGCGGTTTTCTGCGGCGGGCGGGCAGGGGAACGCTGCGTTTCCCGCTCAGGTATTGCCCCGTGCGGGATTCGGGGGCGGCAGAGATGTTACCCGGCGCGCCGGCGTACACCAGTTCACCGCCGGATGCCCCGCTGCCCGGCCCCATGTCCACCAGATAATCGGCAGCGCGCATGACGGCTTCCTCGTGCTCCACGACTACCAGCGTGTTGCCGCGGTCGGCCAGCCGACGCATGGCTGAAATCAGTCTGGCCGTGTCACGGGAGTGCAGCCCCACGGTCGGTTCATCCAGCACAAAGAGGGTTTCGGTGAGTGCCGCCCCCAGACAGGCCGTGAGGCTCACGCGCTCAATCTCACCGCCGGAGAGCGATCGGGTCAGACGGTTGGCAGCGATATAGCCCAACCCTACTTCGCAGAGGTAGGCCACGCGGCTGCGTAGCTCGCGCACGGCTTGTTGCAGAGAGCGGTCATCCTGTGCAGCGGGTAACACATGCTCATCCAGCCAGGGCAAAAGCTCGTCCATGGGCAGCGCCTGTACCTGCGGCACGGTCAGCCCTCCGATGGTAAAGGCCAGTGCCTCCGGGCGCAGCCGCCCGCCCTGACAGGCGGGGCACACGCTGTAAACACGGTAATAGGCCAGAAATACGCGCACCGACATCTTGTGCGCGTGCTTTTCCATGTCATCGAAAATGCCCTTATAGCCGTACCACAGCCCCATGTCAGAGGCGGCCCAGGGGTCGATATCACCGCAGTTGCCATAGAATACCCAGTCCTGTTCCTTGCGGGTGAGGTCTTGCCACGGCACGTCCATCCGAACGGCTTTGGAACGCCTGTTGGCTTTCACAAAATCTTTGTAGCAAAGCGAGAGCGTGGCGGATGAGAGCATTTTCAAGGCACCGTCGCGGATGCTTTTTTCCGGAAGAATGCCTTTGTGATAGTCATAGGTGATGGCGCGGCCGTAGCCCTTGCATTCGGGGCACGCCCCCAGTGGGGAATTGCCGCTGAACAGACCCGGTACGGGCTCATCCAGAGGATACCAGTCGCTCCGATATTCTCGGGGTGTACCCCATCCGGCATCGCTGCGCAGGGAAACGAGCGCCGCATCCTGCCCCAGATGCAGGGCTGTTTCCAGCGCCTCCATCAGGCGAGTCCCGGAATCCGGCTTCAGCCGTATGCGATCCTGCACGACAATCCAACGTTCCATGCCGACCTGTTCTTCCGTGGCGCTGTCCAGCCGAATCACGTCGCTGCCGACCAGCAGACGCAGGTAACCTTGCCCCTGCAAAGCCTGCACCATTTCTGCAAAATTGCCCACCGGTACCACAGCGAAGCAAACCAGCGCCTCTCCCTCGGGATACTCTCGCAGCAGCTCCTCTGCGACTCCCTGCGGCGTGGCGGGGCGGATGATGCGCCCCTCTGCATCACGACCGACCGCCAGACGGGAATAGATGAGTTTCAGGTACTCGTTCATCCCGGTCATGGTGCCGACGGTGGAGCGGGAGTTCTTCACGGAATTACGCTGCCCCAGTGCAATGGCCGGGGGCACGTTTTCCACCGCATCCACATCCGGCCTGTCCATGCGATCCATGAACTGGCGCACATAGGGTGAAAAGGTCTCAACATACCGCCGCTGTCCCTCGGCATACAGGGTGTTGACGGCCAATGAGGTCTTGCCGCTCCCGCTAGGCCCGGTCACGACCGTGATGCCGCCCAGCGGAATATCCGCATCCACCCCACGCAGGTTGTGTTCCCGTGCCCCCCGTATGCGAATGCTCTTCTGACTCTCATTTTGCATGGAATCATTCTAATTTATTTTCCTGCCGAAGTGAAGTTTAATCTGCGTCTGCGATGCAGGAAAAAAATATCGAAAGGAACTTGACTTCCTCTTGATGGACAGAGCCTGATGATCGGTGCTGCATCCTGTCCGGATTCTGATTTCTTCCCGTCAGAACCTTTCGGTAGAAGTGATGAAGCCGAAGGTAGATCGCACACTTATCAGATCGTTATTCTCAGGTTCCAAAAGCTATTTCATTAAGTTATTTGCCGGGCGGAACGTGAGACGGGAATGTGCGGGGATGGTGATGGGTTCACCACTAATGGGGTGGGCTCCGCTGCGGGCGGGGCGATAGACCGTTTCAAAGGTGCCGAACCGGGCAATATGTATTTTCTCATTCTGCACCTCGGCAAGAATGGAAGAAAGGACCGCATCTACGGCGGCAGATGCGGCTTTTTGCGTGGCACCCGGGCCCATGTAGCGCTGAACCCGGGCAATGAGTTGCTTTTTATTCACTTTTTGAGAGCATCACGTATCTCGCGGAGCAGCAGAATATCCTCCGGGGTGGGCGGCGGCTCCGGTGCAGGAGCCGGTGGCTCGGGAGCTTTTGCCTTGGCACGGAACTTGCAGAGAATGCGGATGGCCCAGAAGATGCACAGCGCAATGATGATGAAATCCAGCACAGTCTGACAGAACACACCGTATTTCACAACGGGTGCGCCTTCTCCTTCGCTGAGCTTGAACACCAGTTCCGACATTCCTTTGGTGCCGCCGGTTGCCATGGCAAACAGGGGCATGATGATGTCATTCACCAATGAGGTGACGATTTTGCCGAATGCACCGCCGATGATGACACCGACGGCCATGTCTACGACGTTGCCTTTCAGGGCAAATGCCTTGAATTCATCTACCCATGCGGGTTTGAGTTTATTAATCATGGTTTGGTTGTTTCTGTTTGGGAATTTATATTTTCAGACCAATTTGAATGCCTTGACACCCCATTCCTGGCAGGTCCAGGTGGTGCCGTCCTCGCTGGTGAAGATGCAGACACCGCCGGTGGCCACTTTGATATCGTTTTCGGCACAGAAAGCGGCGTAATCACCGGTGATGACGGGGGCAAAGCGAATGGTGCCGTTGGAAGAAACGCAGAGCAGGGTTTCACCGTCCTTCACTTCGGAGGCCAGACTTTGCCAGTTGCGGCATATTTGCTCCACATCCACCTTCCAGCTATCCGGCACGATGGCTTCGGCATTCCAGCGGTCAATGATGGCGGCACCTCGGGTATCCAGCTCCTCTGCTGTCATGGTGGAGGGGTCCAGACCCTCTGCGCGGGCATCCACAGCGCCGAGGCGTGCCTTGACCTCCTCCTCCGTCTTGTTTTCATCGGGACCGTAGTCTACCTCGATAAAACGGTGATCGGGCTCCACCGGACAGGTGCACCCGGCCGCTTCTGCTGCGAGGGCTGCGGTGCCCATAGTACGCTTGAGGGGGGCTGCCAGGATACGAGTGGGTACGATGCCGTTCTTCTTCAGATACAGGCCGATACCGCGTCCGCGTTCTTCTTCTACCAGTTCCAGATCGGTTCGAGAGCCGACACGAGTGGGCGTTTCTCCCTTGCGGAAGGTGTTGCCATGGCGTGCAATGATGAGTGTTTTCATGGTTGTTGTAAATAAAAATCATGCTAAATCTTCTTCGATGCGGAGGTTATCAACGATATACTGCCTTCGGTCATCTGTATTATCGCCCATGTAGAAACGGAGGATTTCCTTGAGATTGTGGGCGTTTTCCAGCGTTACTTCCTCCAGTCGGATATCTTCACCGATGAAGTTTTTGAACTCTGCGGGGGAGATTTCGCCGAGCCCTTTGAATCGGGTGATTTCCGGTGATTTGCCGAGCTGTTTTACGGCGGCATCGCGTTCCGCTTCCGAATAGCAGTAGATGGTCTTCTGTTTATTGCGGACGCGGAAGAGCGGAGTCTGGAGGATGAAGAGGTGGCCTTCCTGTATCAGCTCCGGGAAGTACTGGATGAAGAAGGTGAGCAGCAGAAGCCGGATGTGCATGCCGTCTACATCCGCATCCGTGGCGATGATGACCTTGTTGTAGCGCAAATCCTCCATGCTGCGGTCGATATTGAGCGCCAGATGCAGGAAGTCCAGCTCCTCGTTGCGCTTTTCTTCAAAGAGGGCGGCGCGTTTCATGCCGAAGCTGTTGGCCGGTTTGCCGCGCAGGGAGAAAACGGCCTGTGTCTCTGCATCGCGAGCCGTAGTGATGGAGCCGGAGGCAGAATCACCCTCTGTGATGAAGAGCATCGTCTCTTTGGCCCGCTTGCTCTTGCTGTCGAAATGCACGCGGCAGTCGCGAAGCTTGCGGGTGTGGATTTTGGCTTTCTTGGCGCGTTCCTTGGCTACTTTGCCGGTGACCCCTGCTACTTCCTTGCGGGTCTTTTCGCTTTCTTTGACCTTTTCTTCCAGAGCTTCCGCCACTTCCGGGTGGCGGTGCAGGTAATTATCCAGCTCACGGGAGAGGAAATTGAGCACGAAGGTACGGATTGTCTCTTTGCCGGGGGCGATGGTATTGCTGCCGAGCTTGGTCTTGGTCTGTGACTCGAACACGGGCTCTACCACCTTGATACTGATAGCAGCCTGGATGCCGGCGCGGATATCCGAGGGCTCGTAGGTCTTCTTGAAGAAGCCCTGAAGCGTCTTGGCGATGGCCTCTCGGAAAGCCGCCTGGTGGGTACCACCCATGGTGGTGTGCTGACCATTGACGAAGGAGTAGTACTCCTCCCCATACTGGTCGCCGTGGGTGATGGCCACCTCGATATCATCCCCGGAGAGGTGGATGGGCTCGTAGAGCGGCGTGTCCTTCATCTCCTCCCGCAGCAAATCCAGCAGACCGTGGCGGGAAATGATGTTGCGGCCGTTCAGATTGATGGTCAGTCCGGTGTTGAGGTAGCAGTAGTAGCGACACATGCGCTCCACGAACTGGAGGTTGAAAGCGGCATCCTCTGCAAAAAGGGTGCGATCCACCTTGAACGCCACGCAGGTTCCGTCCGGCTCATCCGTGGCCTCAGTAACATCGCTGCCCTCTACTTCGATACCCTGTTCAAAGCGGATGCGGCGCGTCTGCCCCTCGCGGTAGGCCTGAATCTCAAAGACCTCGGAGAGGGCGTTTACTGCCTTGATGCCCACGCCATTGAGCCCCACCGACTTCTTGAACGCCTCGCCCTCATACTTGCCGCCTGTATTGATTTTGGCAGCACAGTCATACAACTTACCCAGCGGAATACCACGCCCGAAATCGCGGATTTCGCACATGCCTTCGCGGTTGATGGAAACGAGAATTTTCTTGCCCACGCCCATGACAAACTCGTCAATCGAGTTGTCGATAACTTCCTTGAGCAGGACATACAAGCCGTCATCCGGCATGGAGCCATCCCCCAACTTACCAATATACATACCCGGACGCAGGCGAATATGCTCCCTCCAGTCCAGACTTTGAATATCTTCCTCCGTGTATTCTGCTTCCATGAATGAGTGTTATTCTACCTTATTTATTTGATTCCTGCAAGAAAAGAGTAAGTCAAACGTGCACATATCCCTCAAATATGTGCACGTGCAGCAGAAGTTCCTCGGTACCGTTATCAACGTTGGGCTTATTTTGCCTCTTGCTTTTTTATCTGGCGTTTCACTTTTCGCATGAATAGCTTTGCCTTGATGTAGCGCTTGATTCTGGAGATAAGTCTATTGTCTTTGTAGCCCCGATCTCTGACAGCCAAAATAGGATGTTTTGTTTTGTCCATATCGCCCAAGGGTACGGTTTCTGTAGCTGGGAGCGCCGTTCCGCCTGAGAGTTTGTACAACACAGAGAACACGCTCTGGTCATGTCTCCCTTCGATAAACTCAGGAAAATTCGGTGACTTGGAGGGACTATCGTCAAGTAACGTTATATTGTCCTCCCAAACTCTCATCCACGTCTCCAAAAACTTCAGCGCTGAATCGCACTTTCTGTATAACACATGACCTGCTGCTAGTTGTAAGGAGTCAGTAATATTTTTATTGTTTCTGCAATCGAAATAATCGAAAATATCACCCTTTGTCCACCGCTTTTCAACAACCTTCAACAGAGAAAAGTATGAATTGAACGCTTTTACCCCTAAAGGCGTTTTATGTAATTCATCAATATAAAATTGAAGCCTTTCAATTCCCTGTGGATTTAAGTGGCAACCAGCGTCACAGTATATTAGGATGCTTCCTTCTGCTAAATTACCTAATATTTTATGAATAATATATGGTTTCCAAATCCAATAACCGTATCCCCTGACATCAGGCTTTAGTATGTGAGCCCATTTTTCTTTGAAAGAAGCGTCTAAGTCATGTTCATTCCATACATGGATCTCATCGAATATTCCCATTTCTTCAGCCTGTTTGCGGATCCGTTCAATCGCTGCCGACATGCGGGAATCCGCAAAACTGACAAAAACAATTTTGGTTGTGCTCATCCTAAAATTCGAAGATAGATTTTTTTCAGATTGGCAATCATTGTCTCTTCACAAAGCGCTTTACGACAAAAATCCTGCTGAAATGCTCCCATTTGAGCCGCGATATCGCGTGATTCTGTCACTTGAAGAACCGCATCCACAAGTGCCTGCTCATCATGTGGAGGTATGATGAAACCGGATTTCCCTTGTTGAATGTATTGCTTGGCACCACATTCGCTGGTGACAACCGCAGCAACACCAGCCACACGAGCTTCTTTAAGAATGGTAGGCCCCGTGTCCGCAAGGCTGGGATGTACCAGACACCATGCTTTGCTTAACAATGCAGCCATCCCCGGACGGTCAACGGAACCAAGAGGAATGATGTTGTCCGGTAAATTGGAGAAATCCCCCTTTCTGATGCCGGCCATGTACAGTTTAATGTGTTGCAACTCCGGCCTTGAAAAAGCGGATACAGCCAAAGAAACATTTTTTACTCTTGAATTAGTGCATGCCAGCAGGCAACATGGGGTCGGATGAAGATCCCTGGTAACGGAATAAAACTCTCTTTCTACAGCATAATCCCACAGAGTGACATTCGCATGAGGCACAAACTCCATCACACAATCCCGAGCCCAGGGCGATTCTGTTGTTATATAGTCAACGGACTTCAAAACACTGGGTTCGTACAGGCTTTGCAGCTTAAGAAACCACGGAAAATCTGCGCGTTGCATGTACGCAGTCAATAATCCCTGCACGGACAAAAGGGTTTTCCCTTTTTTATGGTCCTTTGCTGTTAAACCGTAAAAACGTTCTGTACCCCAAGCATGGAATATATCGGGCTTAATCTCTCTGAGGCAGGAGTACACGGCGTACCTGTCATGCAGGTACGCCGTGATCAGTCCTGTAATTTGTCTGCTGCCCGGTAATATATGAAATGTCTGATTGCCCGCGATGAGAACTTCTTTAGACTTGATTGATTTATTGATAACAATCCAATGAACATCAAATTCGTTCTCTGTCGCTAAAGCTTCATACAGACAATATAGCCATGAAGGATAGAAATGGGCGCGATAGCTATACTGTTTGAACACATTCCCTATGGGGAAGTCTCCAAGGATAGCTATTCGCCCCTTTTCCTTCATAATAGTGCAACTTTTAGTTTTTGTTCACTCTGGCGAACTGCTTGAGGCGCAGCCCGTTGAGGTGGATAAAGCCGCTGGCGTCATCCTGATTGTAATCCTCATCGGTATAGTCTGCCTCCATTGTTGCCATGGCGTAGCTGTACAGACTGTTGGGACTGCGGCGTCCTGCGTACATCACATTACCCTTGTAGAGCTTGAGCCGAACTTCGCCGTTGACGGTTTCCTGAGTCTTGGAAACAAGAGCCTGAATAGCTTCACGCTCGGGAGCGAACCAGAAACCATTGTAAACCATGGACGCATAATCGGGAATGAGGGAATCGCGCACCTTCTGAGCTTCTCGATCCATCGTGATGGTTTCGATGTCGCGATGAGCGGTCAGCAGGATGGTGCCACCGGGTGTCTCGTAAATGCCGCGACTCTTCATGCCG
>CAYYKC010000004.1:0-56628 GCA_964471605.1 uncultured Akkermansia sp.
TAATTCGCACGTACGGTGGTGTGAGAGGGGGACGAAAGTCCCCCTACTCGATTGTACACCTGACGCGATATGCGCATTGCGGTGAAAGGATGCGAGGAGACTCGATGTCGCGGAATCCCTGGCTTGAAGAACAATTACTCCAATCCCAGAACATATAGCAGCAGAGATGAGGGTGCGAAAGCCCCCTACGCGATTGCACGGAGGTTAAATCAAAAGACATAACGGAGAAGCCTAAACCATTGAACCGGAATTGTGATTCCCGAATTGTGACTTAACTGCGTCGTTACTGCTTCCTTTCAGTCCTGATGTTGCTTGTACGGATCCAGATTCGCATCGAATAAACAACAAGCCTCTGTCGCTCAGGATAGAGGCTTGCGGAATGCTGTGTGTTTCGTTACTTGGCAGCCTTGGCGGCGGCCTGAATCTTGTCCGCAAAGGGATAGGTTCGCAGGCCGATGACGCGGCCGTTTTCATTTACATCAAATCCGTAGTGGCGGTCGCCGATGCGGATATCGGTGATGTATCCCTTGTCATTGCGGGTGAGCCAGGCGTATTCGGGGTTGAAGTTGACCATGGGCGGGTTGCCCTCACCCCAGGGGTGCAGCATGGCCAGCTTGTTCTGCCCGGCAGAGAGGACATCCAGGAAGAAGACAACCTCGTTGATGTTGGACTTGTAGCCCTGGAGGTAGCGCAGGATGGCACCGATGAGGCGGGCTTCCGAGCGCGCCCAGTGGTGATTGGCCTGGGTGGCAAAGGTTTCCTGCTGGCTGCCAAGGAACCAGTCGATATCGCCGCGCATGAACACCTTGTTGCGATAGGGAGACTTCTTCCAGTACTCTTGCCATGCCTTGGCCCAGTTTTCGTTCTTGCCGTCCCAGTAGCCGCGCTCGCGGAAGCGTTCCTGCGTGAGCTTCAGATCCCACCAGCCGGTTTCGTTGGCCACGATATCATCGCAGAGTCCGCCGTTGGTTGCGGCATAGAAGTTTTGGTCACCCCAGCGGCGGGTGAGGTCCTTGTTGGCTCTGCCGCGCACATAGGCATCCAGCGAGTGGCAGACCTCATGCGCCAGCACGAAAGTGAAGTAGTCGCCGTTGGCAGCCCCCTTCTTATCGAAGCATTCCTCCGTGAGTTTCACCATGTCGCCGTGCATTTCCGCAATATTATTGCCAACCTCCATGCCAAAGGTATTCTTGTTGGAGTTGAAGATGTAGCACATGGCGTCGCGTCCGTCATCAAAATGCCGGGCGATGGAGATGTGGTCATCCGGGAAGAGGATGCGGGCGTGGTGGCGCAGCAAGTCACGAATGGCATAGAGCTGGCCGACTGAACACCTGTTGTTGTCTGCCAGCGGCATGCCGGTGGTCAGGTAAACATCGCGGTCGGGACCGGGTTTCATTCCCAGGGCATCGGCCACGTCCTCGCGGTGGGCGGCAGAGTCCGGTTGAAGCTGATCCAGGACCACCCAGTTCATGGTGAAGATACCGGGAACGTGGTGCATGTTACCGTAATCGAGAACCTTATCCTTTTCGGTGCGCACCCAGGCTTCGGTGAGATTCCCGCGCTGCAGGAAGGGGTATTTCTTCACATGCGCCTTGAGCATCTCATAGGCAGCGCGGCGCTCTGCGGGCGTTCGGCGGCTGACGGCCCAGCGAATCCAGTTGGTCATCAGCTCGCGGTAGCGGTTGAGCCCCTTGCGGTTATCAGCCTCTAACACCTTGCCGAGGTCGTGCTCATGCCCCTGATAGAGTTCCTTCTCGATGAGGGCGAGATTGTCTTTCCATGAATCCATGCTGACCCCGAGTGCTCCCGCAAGTTCTCGTCCGGAATTACCGCCCAGGATGATGTCGGGTGTGCCGTCGCCGTCAAAGTCTGCCACGGTGGTGTGTGCACCGTTGAGGTTACGCATGAACTTGTCCGTCGGCGGGTTTCGGAGCTCGAGCTCGACGTATTCGTTCTCTGTGATGACGGGCTTCTTTTCGCTGTTTATCCAAGTGTGCAGGGTTCCCCAGTTGATGCCGTGGAGCAGGTCCTGCAAGCCATCGTTGTTCAGGTCGCCGACCCCCGGAGCAACGTTGTAGGAGCGCTTGTACACGGGCTGATGCTCCGGGGTGAAAGCCAGACCGCCGGGGGTATCGCTCCGGCCGAGATAGACATAGAGACCATCGTTGAGCCCGCAGACCAAATCCGGAACTTTGTCGTGATTCCAATCCACCGTGACAAAGTGGCGGGAAGGGCACTTGAAGATGTTGCCGTTGGAATCGGTGATGGGGGCGCCCATTTGCAGCTGCGGTGTGTCCTTGAGTTGCAGCGTGGCGGTGGACAGGGTGCCGTCCGGGTGGCGCACCAGCAGTTTGTCGCCCTCCAGCACGGCGGCTCCGTCTGTTTCTATTTCCGAGCCGTCCGTTGCGCGGATGTTAATCGGTTCGGCAAAGAGAAGCTTGCCTTTCTTGGACTCATTGGCAAAGAACCACAAACGGGAATCGGCCTGTACCAGCAAATCCGGCCGTTTACCGCCGAGGTTGATGGCCATGGGGTTGCGGTGTTTCTGCTGCTTGCCGCTGCTGACAGGAAAGTCCGGCAGATTCCCGCTGTAAAGGAATTCCCGAACGGCGGGGGTGGGAACATGGCTGCTGTCATGCAGGCTCACGTTGGCGCAGGCATAGCCGCCGCGCCCGTCCGTGACCACTACATGGAAACTATCCATGCCCTTCTCCCGGAAACTCGGTTCCGGGGTGTATTCAAACCTGCCGTCTCCCAAGTGCCGGACTTTACCGTGGTGCGGCTGCGTAAAGCGAGCCACGCGCAAGTTGTCATCGTCCACATCATAGGTGAAGCCGTGAAGAACGCTGCCGGTGACAGAGGGCCTGTCAGATTCCATCAGGTAGTCCTGGTCAAATACCTGCGGCGCATGGTTATCATAGAGAATCTGCACTGTTTCCGGACTGATGGCCTTGGAGAAAAGATGAATCTGATCCAGCGCTGCGTTATTGGTGGAGAACTGGGTGAAGTAACCGTCGATGTTGCCTTTGTTGGTAGTGCCGGTGGCTACTTGTTTGCCGTCCAGATAGAGGACAACATTCCCGGAATCGGCATCGCGGGTGATGACGACGTGGTGCCATTCCGTGTCGTTAATCGGCTCCGGGGTCATGACGACTTCCCGCCCGCGCATACGCAATCCGACTTGGCCTTTTGTGTTCATGGCACCCCACAGGGCGTTGTATTCCGAGCCGATGACACCGCGTGTGTTCGGTTTTCCGTAGAGCTTCATCCAGAATGAGATGGAAGTGGAGCCGTTGAGAACATCCAGCGGTCTGGCGGGGATCATGGTGTTGCAGCCTCGTATGCCGGAACGCTGTCGGCCGGATACCCAGCAGGAATTGTCAGGCGTGCCGGCACCTCGCGGGTCAAACGAGATGTGATTGCCGCCGACCGGTTCCTCTGCCAGATCTTCATGAGCTTCATAAGGGAAGGGCATGTTGTGCCAGTTGCGCCCGATATCGAAATTCCAGTGCGCCGTGAGGGAAGCAAAATCGTCCGAAAGGGCCGCCCCTGCTGCACTCAGGGAAAGGGCGGTCATCACCATGGGTAGGGAAAAATGATGGAGATCCTTCATACGATTGCATGATACCAAAATCGGGGAGCTGTTGAAAAGAAAAAAACACGCTGCCAACCGATTTTTACGATTGAGGGGGTGCGTGTTTTTCATTGACAAGACAGGGGGGCAGGTGTACAGTCTGCTCTGTTATGAAGACACAATATGTTCTGCCGACGTACGGACGTGCACCCTTTGATGCGGTGCGGGGTGAGGGCTCGTATCTGTATGATTCGTCAGACCGACGCTATGTGGATTTCTGTGCCGGTATTGCCACCTGCTGTCTGGGGCATGCGCATCCGGCTGTGGTGGAGGCTGTTTCCCGCCAGGCGGCCACGCTGATGCATTGCTCTAATCTGTACGGTATTCCCGGTCAGGCCGAAGTGGCCGAGCTGGTGGTGGAGAAGATGATCGGGATTCCCGGGCGCGTGTTCTTCTGCAACTCCGGGGCAGAGGCCAATGACGGCATCATCAAAGTGGCCCGCCGTTTCGGGCACCGCCGTCCCGCTGCGGATGGTTCTCCCCGTTATGAGGTGATTACTTTCAACAAGAGCTTCCACGGACGCACGCTCGGCTCCATGGCCGCCACCGGTCAGGCCAAGATTCAGGTGGAGTTCGATCCGCTGCTGGTTGGATTCAAATATGTGGATTTCAATGATATGGAGGCGCTGAAGGCTGCCGTGTCGGAGGTGACCTGCGGCATCATGCTGGAAGCCATTCAGGGCGAGGGTGGTGTGAACCCTGTCACGCCTGAGTTCCTGCGCGGTGTGGCGGCACTCTGCAAGGAAAAGGACCTGCTGCTCATGATTGATGAGGTGCAGTGCGGCTATTGCCGATGCGGTGCCACCATGGGCTGGAAGGCTGTCTGCCCGGAGGTAGAGCCGGATTTGGTCTCCTGTGCCAAGGGCATGGGCGGCGGTTTCCCCATGGGCTGTTTCTGGGTGAGTAATCGTGCCATTGACGCTCAGGGCACGGAGCTTTCCTCCATCATGGGTGCCGGGTCGCACGGCTCGACTTTCGGCGGCACTCCGCTGGCCTGCGCTGCGGCTAAGGCTGTCATTACCGAACTGGTGGCAGGCAGGTATGAGGAGCGCGCCGCCCGTCTGGGTGAGGTGGTGAAGTCCACCGTGGAGGGCTGGAATCTTCCCTGTGTGGAAACCGTGCGCGGCAAGGGGCTGTTGCGTGGTATCGGTCTGCGCAAGGGCAGCTTCACCGTGCCGGAAGGTCAGACTCCTGCCGGGTATGTGAATGCTCTCTGCCGCGAGGCCGGATTACTGGCATGTCCCGCCGGGCCGGATACGCTGCGCCTCATCCCTGCGCTGAATATCCCGGAAGAGGTGCTGGCGGAAGGACTCGCCATTCTTAAATCCGTGTTGGAAAAGCTGGCGTAAATCCGGCAAGAAGCTTGACTTTGCCTGATATTTCTGCTATATAAACCGCAACTGCTATGCTTCAGGAATATTTTTCAGCTCTCATTCAGTTAATCGCCGGCTTCGGTTTTGCCGGGCTCATCATCATTCTGAGTGTGATTTTCGGTCGCCGTGCCAAGATGGGGCAGGGTGCCGATGTGCCGTATGAATGCGGCAACGTGCCGGATGGGGACGGCGCACCGGCGTTTTTCTCCGTCAAGTTCTATCTGGTGGCCATTCTGTTCCTGGTATTTGACCTGGAGGTGGTGTTCCTGTATCCCTGGGCGCTGGGCTTCAAGGATTTCGTGATGAACAACGGCGCGGCTTTCGGTGCTATGACGGTGTTTATCGCGGTGCTGATGATTGCCTATCTCTATGCCGTGGGCAAGGGCGCCGTGGTGTGGCACCGCAACCCCGCCCCCCGCAGCCGCGGTTGATGCTGTTCCCATGGAACTTTTTTCATAGATTTTCAAATGACAGCGCACCGCCCGGTGCGCTGTTTGCTTTCCCTCACATCCTCCATTTGTTATGAAGACCACAGCTGCTGAGCGCCGCACCGCCCTGAACCGCATCCTCGGAGAACGTATTTTTATCCTGGACGGCGGCATGGGTACCATGATTCAGAAACACAAGCTGGCCGAGGCCGATTACCGTGGCTTGCGCTTTGCGGATGCCGAGCAGTATCCGCAGGATTTGCTGAATAACAATGACGTGCTGTCACTCACACGCCCGGAGATTCTGCGCGGGATTTATGATGCGTACTTTGCCGCCGGGTCGGATATGGTGAGTACCTGCACTTTCTCCTCCACCTCTCTGGGGCAGCATGAGTTCTTTCATCATGAGCCTGCCTGTCGCCACGACCGGGACTACTACGAGCGTGTCTTGCAGGATGCTCCGCTGGCAGCGCTGGTGCGGGAGATGAATCTGGCGGCCTGCCGTGTGGCGCGAGAGGCGGCTGAAGCTGCGGAAGCGCAGCAGGGTCGCCCTTGTCTGGTCGGCGGTTCTATCGGCCCGATGGCCGTGACGGCCTCGCTTTCTCCGGAGGTGAATGACCCCGGTTTCCGCGCGGTGGACTTTGACCAGCTGCGCCGCGCCTATCGCGCCCAGGTGGAGGCTCTGGCCGACGGGGGGGTGGATGTGCTGATGCTGGAGACGATTTTCGACACGCTCAACGCGAAGGCCTGTATCTATGCCATTGAGGAGCTGCGAGAAGAGCGAGAGCTGCCGCCGCTCATGATCAGTTTCACCGTGACTGACCGTGCGGGCCGCACGCTATCCGGGCAGACCGTGGAGGCGTTCTGGAACTCCGTGCGCCATGCCGCGCCGCTGTCCGTTGGCATGAATTGTGCATTGGGGGCTGACCTTATGCTGCCTTTTGCTCGTGAATTGTCCGCTCTGGCTGATTGCGCGGTGAGCATGTACCCGAATGCGGGGCTCCCTGACCCGCTCAGCCCCACAGGTTACGCCCATAGCGCGGAGCACATGGCCGGTATCCTGCGGGAGTATGCTGCGGAGGGATTGCTCAATATGGTGGGCGGCTGCTGCGGCACTACGCCGGAATATATCGCCGCCATTCGCGAAGCTGTAGCAGGTTATGCTCCGCGCACGATTCCGACAAAAACCTCCGACGGCTCCATTCGTCTGGCGGGGTTAGAAGCCATGAATCACCACCGCAGCGAGGGTATTCTCTTCATCGGGGAGCGCTGCAACGTGGCCGGATCGCCGAAGTTTGCACGTCTCATCCGCGAGGGCAAGTACGAGGAAGCCGTTTCCATTGCCCGCCAGCAGGTGGAGAAGGGAGCCCGTGTGCTGGATTTCTGTTTTGACGACGGAATGATTGACGGCCCCGCCGCCATGACCCGCTTCCTGAACCTCGTGGCGGCCGAACCGGATATTGCGCGCGTGCCGTTCATGGTGGATTCTTCCAAGTGGGAGATTATCGAGGCCGGGCTGCGCTGCATGCAGGGCAAGGGTATCGTGAACTCCATTTCCCTGAAGAACGGCGAGGAGGAATTCCTTCGTCAGGCTCGAATCATCCGCCGCTACGGTGCGGCAGTAGTGGTGATGGGCTTCGATGAAAAGGGACAGGCCTGCGCCCGTCAGGATCGCATTGATATTGCCCACCGTGCTCACCGTCTGCTCACGGAAGTGGTCGGTTTCCCGGAAGAAGATATCATTTTCGACCCGAATGTGTTGACGGTAGGCACCGGCATTGCGGAGCACGCCAACCATGCGCTGCACTTCTTTCAGGCAGCGGAGGAAATCCACCGCAGCCATCCTCTGTGCCACATTTCCGGCGGCATTTCCAACGTGTCGTTCTCTTTCCGGGGTATCAACCCCGTTCGAGAGGCCATGCACTCCGCTTTCCTGCATCATGCGGCGAAGGGCGGGTTGGATTTGTGCATCGTGAATGCGGCGTTGATGGATGATTATGAGAAACTCCCCGCTCACCGCCGCAAGTTGGTGGAGGATGTGCTGCTGAATACGAGTGAGGATGCCACGGAGTGCCTCATTTCCTACGCTCAGGAGCTGGCCGCCGCCAAGGAACGAGAGAAAGCCTCCGCCGCCACTGCTCCGAAAACTGCCGCACCCGTGGCCGAATGGCGCAGCCACCCCGTGCCGGAGCGTCTGGCGTACGCTCTCGTCAATGGTATCACGGATTTCATTGAGCCCGACACCCGCGAGGCGCTGGAGCTCTGCGGTTCACCGCTGGCTGTGATAGAAGGCCCGCTCATGGAGGGTATGAAGCAGGTGGGTGAGCTCTTCGGTGTCGGAAAGATGTTCCTGCCGCAAGTGGTGAAGAGTGCCCGCGTGATGAAACAGAGCGTGGCTATCCTGACCCCGCTGCTGAATGAGGCTGCCGGCTCGGCTTCCTCTGCCGGAACGGTGGTGATGGCCACGGTGAAGGGAGATGTGCATGACATCGGCAAGAATATCGTCAGTGTCGTGCTTTCCTGCAACGGTTTCCGTGTGGTCGACCTCGGGGTGATGGTGCCCTGTGAGGATATTCTGGCCGCCATCGAGCGCGAAAAAGCGGATATTGTGGCCCTTTCCGGACTCATCACGCCCTCTCTGGATGAAATGGCAAAGGTGGCGGCGGCGCTGGAAGCCGCCGGCTATACGCTGCCGCTGATGGTGGGTGGCGCAACCACAAGCCCGCTGCATACGGCGCTCAAGCTCGCGCCGCATTACCCCTCCGGGGTGGTGGTGCAGACGGCGGATGCCTCCACTATCGTGCCCGTGGCCGCCTCTCTGCTGAGCACGGAGCGGGAGCAGGTCAGAGCAGATATCAAGGCAGACCAGAAGCGCCGCTGCGGGGAGTTTGAGGAGAAAAATGTGCCTCTCATGCCGCTGGAACAGGCTCGCGCCAGGGCGCTGTCCGTGGATTGGTCAGCCCAACCCCAGCCCGTGCCGAGCCGCACCGGTGTCTTTACCGTGGGTGTACCCTGCGGCTGTACCTGTCACACGCCGCAGCCGGATTATGCGCTGAGCTGGCAGCAGCTGCTGGATGCCGCAGATTGGAGCATCCTGCTGCGCTTCTTTGAGCTGCAGAGTGTCTGGAATCCCGCTCGTGGGGCGTTCCATCCCAACGCTCCTGCGGACAAGGTGGCGCAGGCCGTGCAGCTCATGGACGATGCCCGCGCTCTCTTTGCCCGCGCGCAGGGCGAAGCCCGGCTGAAAGCCCGTGCAGCAGTCGGTATCTGGCCCGCTCACCGTGCGGAGGATGATATCGTGGTGGAGGGCGGCACTATCCTGCGCACCATGCGCCAGCAGGCTGTTAGCGATAAACCGCGTCTGGCTCTGGCTGACTTTGTGGCACCGCAGGGGCAGGGGGGCTATGTCGGGGCACTCCAGCTTTCCGTCACCGGCGGTGAGGAATGGGCGGCAGAGTTCGATGCAGCCAACGATACCTACAACGCGCTTCTCTGCTCCGCTCTCTGCAACATGTTGGCAGAAGCGCTCGCCGAGTGCACCCACGAGGTCATCAACCAAATCTGGCCGCCTGCGAACGGCGATGCCCGTACGTCCGTGCGACCTGCCTGCGGCTATCCTTCGCAGCCGGACCATTCAGAGAAGGTGACCATCTTCTCCCTGCTGGATGCCACCGCCCGCACGGGGGCCACGCTCACGGATTCCCACATGATGCAGCCCGCTTCCTCTGTCTGTGCGCTCGTGTTCAATCATCCGCAGGCCCGCTACTTTGCTGTGGGACCCATTGGTGACGACCAACGCGCCGACTACGACAACAGACGGTAGGAACTGAAGGTGCGTATGGATCTGTGCGTATGAAGAAAGTGAGTACATGGTTGATATCGGTGCTGCTTGCGGCTTTTGTTATCATCAAGCTCTTTTCTCCTCGGTGGGTGCAGGTTGGCGGTATCAGCTGGTGGCATATCATGCAGTCCGGCAATTCTGAACGCTGCCTGGTGGAATCTGTCTCCTGGCAGGGTGAGACGATTTCCCGGAGATTTTTGAGAAGACCGGTTGATGTGGACGTGGGTTACGACGGCTTTCTGGTCATTTCCTCCTGGCCGGATGAGGATTCCCTCTGCTATGATGTGAAGCGGCGGTGCTTTTTATCTTGTCGCGAGGAATTGGATGCCATCTCTCCGAGCAGGGCACCGAAACCTCGTAACGCAGCAGATGACTGGTCATTCAAGAATTTGCTCAATATCCATGATTTGTACGGGGTCAAGCAACATTGGATAGAACGCGTGGAACGTGATTTCCCCCGTGAGAGATGACTTCTGACTCCGATAAGAAGCTCGCCGGCGTGAGCGAGGAGGGGAAGGGGCAATGGAATCGTAGATGCAACGGAAATTTATTGCAAAGGGCTGTTAGTGGGGGTATACTCTGCCTGATATGAGCGAAGAAGCGGAGGATTTGAATGAGTTCAACAGTTGGGATACGCTGGGTGCCATGCTGATGCTGACCATGGTTCCGGCTGTTATGAACTTTGTGTTCAATGAGAAGGATGTGGTGGGGAGTGTGGTTATTGCCGGTATCGGCATTGTGATCAGCGTGGCTGTATTCGGTCTGGCTCTGCTGACTCGTTGGCGTATCATCAGCCGGGTGGTGAATTTGTTGGGCTGTGTGCTGACAACGCTCTATATTGCGCTGTCTGTTTATCTGTGGGTGTGGGGCGGAGATGATGCAGAAACGGTATCTTCTGAGCCACCAACGGTTCAACAATAAAAAATACTTAGGAAAACCAAAAAAAAATCGTTGCATTAGGAACATAGTGATTGTATACTGAAGGCACATGGTAGAGAATTGTTTATATATCCTCGCAGGCTATCTGATTGGTTCCGTCCCTTTCGGGTATGTGGCAGGTCGTATCAATGGGATAGATTTGCGCGAGCATGGCTCCCATAATATAGGTGCCACCAACACGGTGCGTGTGCTTGGCAAGCGCTGGGGTATTCCTGTTTTCATTCTGGATTTTTTGAAGGGCTTTGTTCCGCTGTTGCTGATGAAGAATCATCTGGGTGCAGATGTGACACAGTTTGATGCTTGTCAGATGGGGTGGCTGGTTGCGATGCTGTTTGCTCTGGTGCTGGGGCATACGTTTACCTGTTTCCTGCGCTTCAAGGGCGGCAAGGGGGTGGCTACCACGGGTGGATGTCTGGTGGCGCTCTCCCCGATGATTGGTTTGTGGACAACGCTGGGGTGGATAGCTTGTATGGTGCTGACTCGCTATGTTTCGCTTTCCAGTATGGTGGCGGGGGTGGTCATGATGGCATCAGCTGCTTATATCTTCTGGTATCAGGATGGGGTGTGCAGCGTGGCCGACATGATGGTGCTGGGGCTTCTCTTCCTGGTGTTCGTGCTGGTGGTGGTCAAGCACCGCAGCAATATCGTTCGCCTTTGCAAGGGAACGGAACCCAAGGCCTTTTCATCTAAATAATAATTTTATCGGTATGCAGAGAATATTCAAGAAAACGGCGGTCATCGGCGCCGGAGCATGGGGAACAGCCCTGGCATACACCGCAGGGCAAAGCGGGCGCGACGTGGTGCTTTGGACCTATCTGGAGCGCGAGGCGGATGCTATCCGAGAGACCCGCAAGAGTCTGGTAGCACCGATGGGGGCAAACCTTCTGCCGGAGAATGTGCAGGTGACCTGTAAATGGGAGGATGTTGCCGGTGCCGATTTGGTGCTGGTGGTGGTGCCCAGCGTGGTGATGCGCAGCGTGGCTCAGTCTCTTGCCGAGGTCGGTCTGGCGGATGATGCCGTGGTGATGACTTGCTCCAAGGGCATTGAGAAGGATACGAATCTGCTGATGAGCGAGATTCTGGCATCTGTGCTGAATTATCCCGTGGGGGCGCTTTCCGGCCCGAATCATGCGGAGGATATCGTACTGGGGTTGCCGAGCCTGACGCTGATAGGATTCGAAGACCTCGAAATCGCCAAGGCGGTGCAGCAGCATCTGAGCACGCCGTTCCTTCGTATTTACACGACAACGGATGTGGTCGGCATGCAGCTGGGTGGAGCCATGAAGAACGTGTTTGCTCTGGCCGGTGGTATTTGCGCCGGGTTGGGGCTGGGCGACAATGCCCGCGCTGCGTTGGCCACCCGGGCACTGGCTGAGATGACCCGCATGGGGATGGCTCGCGGCGGGCGCATGGAAACATTCATGGGCTTGTCCGGCATGGGTGACTTGGTGGTGACCTGTTATTCGGAGCATAGCCGTAATCTGACGGCCGGTCGTCTGATTGCCGACGGTGTACCGATGGAGGAGTGCCAGAAGCGCATCGGTCAGGTGGTGGAGGGTATTCCCAACACGCTTTCCGTGTACCAGCTGGCGCACAATCTGGGGGTTCGCTCGCCGCTGACGGATGCCATGTACGATATCCTGTACAGCGGGAAGCCTGCACGACAGGCGCTGGATGAGCTGATGACCCGCGTGCTGCGGGAGGAGAACGTGATAGCCTGATTTTTCTGATGCCGATGACAAATCGGCATCATTTGTGTAGATGAGCCTCGCGGCGGTGCGTTCTATCTGATGAACTGATTTTAGTCCATGGCAGAATCTCCTGAAAACCTGTGGCTGGCCGAGCTCTGGCTGGAGCACCGCGAGCGCATCGCCCGTCTGTTGGTGTTGCGTATGCCTGCGGTGTTGCAGCGTCGTGTCGGGATTGACGACCTGATGCAGGAGACGTATCTGGCCTGTGGTAAGCGGCTGGAGTTTCTGAGAGGCGAGCCGGAAGTGCCCATGTATGCCAAGTTGCGCCGCCTGGCATTACAGGCTCTGGCGGATATGGAGCGGCGGCACCTGGGAGCCGGGAAGCGTGATGCGATGCGTGAGTACGCACCGGAGGATGCCTCGATGATGGATGCCTGGGCGCAGTTTGCGGATTCTATCTCCAGTCCCCGTTCGCACATGGAGAGGGTGGAGCGGCAGCAGCAGATAAGGCTTTTACTGTCGCAACTGTCCCCGGCAGACAGAGAAATTCTGGAGCTGCGCCATTTTGAGGAACTGAGTAACAGCGAATGCGCCGCTGTGCTGGGCATAGAGGTGAAGGCCGCCAGCATTCGCTATGTCCGAGCGGTCAAACGCTTCCGGGAGCTGGTTGAGAAGGATTATCCTTATATGCAGCATTAAACTCCATGGATGAAGCGGAGAAAGAAGAGCTGGTAGCAATGCTGGCCGATGAGTACCTGGAGTCTTTCCGCCGGGGAGAAGCTCCGACGGTAGAGGCTTTTGCGGCTTCTCACTCGGAATGCCGTGAGGAGTTGCTGGAGCTGCTGCCGACGATGATTGAGATGGAGGGAGTGAGCCGGACCGCCACCCGAACGGCAAGGGACGTGGCGGCCTCTTACCCGGAAGAGCTGGGGGGATACCGCTTGTTGGAGCGACTGGGACACGGCGGCATGGGAACGGTGTTTCGCGCGGAGCATGTGGCCCTCAAACGCGAGGTGGCCATCAAGATACTCTTCCCGTCCTGGAGTGCGGATGCCCGTCATTGCGAGGCTTTTGAAAAAGAATCACGAGTTATCGCTGCGCTGCATCATACCAATATCGTGGAAGTATTCGGTGCCGGCCATGAGGGGTGTTTCCGCTACTATGTCATGAGTCTGGTCAAGGGCAGGGGTGTCAGCCCTGCGGCAATTCGCGAAGCGTTTCCGGGAATGCCATTTCATCAGGCCGTGGCAAAGGTGGGAAGTCAGGCGGCGCGAGCGTTGGCCTATGCCCACTCGCAGGGGGTACTGCATCGGGATGTAAAACCGGGAAACCTCCTGCTGGATGCGGAGGGAACGCTCTATGTGGGCGATTTCGGGCTGGCCACGGTGCTGAACCGGGGTGAAGATGCCCCGCTGGTGACGCAGAGTCATGACGGAACCCTGCGCTATATGGCACCGGAGCGCCTGTCCCGTGGGGAAAACTCTTTTGCGGGTGACCAGTATAGTCTGGGGCTGACCCTGTATGAACTGGTAAGCGGGCGGCCTGCGTTTCGCGAGGTGGATCCCGGCAATCTCATTCACCGAATCTGTTCCGAACCGCTGCCCCCACTGGCGGGAGAGGGAGAACTGGGAGCCATCATCAACAAGAGTATATCCTTTGACCCGTCAGACCGCTATGCGGATATGGCCGCCATGGCGGCAGATTTGCAGCGTTTTCTGAATGGAGAGCCGGTGAAGGCTCGCCCTGCTTCGCTGTTGCGACGCTACAGGATGTGGATGCACCGCCGCCCGGCCGTGGCTTTGTGGAGTCATCTGGCTGTCGGGATGGTGGTGCTGTTGTTTGTGAGTATCACCTGGGGGTATGCGAATGAAAATGAGCAGCGCCACCGCGCAGAGCAGAATGCTCAGATAGCGGATGCCGCCCTGGAGCGTATCTTCAACAGCATGCTGAGTACGGATATCGAGGGCGAGGTGTCTTTGCAGGTGACTCGAGCCGATGCCCGACTGTTGCAGGATCTCATGCCCTATTATGAGCAGATTGCCTCTCAGGCAGAAGGCGGCGGTGCCGATATGGGAGCGGCTTGCTACACCTTGGCTGCCATAGCTCACCGGACGGGCGATGTCGATACTGCCCGCCTTTATTTCCGCCGTGCATTGGAGACGTTACCCCCGGATACCGCCGAGTATGCCCGCGCGGTGAATGGGCTTGCCCTCTGTCTGTGGGAAGACAGGAAAACGCGTGATGAAGCCCGGAATTTATTACATCAGCTGGTGAGTAGGGAGCAGAAGAAGGCCGATTTTGATGTGCGTGTGGAGCAGGTGCGTGCCTTGCTGATGTTGGCAGACCCGTACCGGGGAAATGGGCGTTACCGCCGTAACCGGAGTACGCAGGAGTGGCAGGAGATGCAGGAGCGCCGCAAGGGGTATATGACGCAAGCCGTGGAGCTTGTGCGTGGGCTTGTGGATGAAAAGCCGGAGCATGAGCCGTCGCGTCTCTTCCAGCTGATGCTGTTGGAGCAGTTGCCCCCCGGGGAATGGAGGGAGAGACTGGCACCCCATGGTGAGAAGTTCGCAACGTTGCTGGAAGATTTGCTGCGCCGTCACCCGACGAGCCGCGCCTATCGTCGTGCTTTTGTACAGCACCGGCTGCACAGCCGTGGAAAGGTACAGCTTTCTGCCGCAGAAATGGAGGCCACGTCCCGCGCTGTGGAATATGCCCAAGGGCTGCTGGCAGAGTCACCGTCGGATAGCAATCTGTTGCTGATGTATCTTGCCATACGGGATAGGTATGCCCTCATGCTCAATAAGCAGGGGAAGGATTTGGAGGCGATGGTGTTCAATGAAAAAACACTCGGCGTTCTTTCCCTGCTGACCAGCAGAGCTGATTTCACCCCGGAAATGCGGGAGCAGCTGGTGATGCTGGTCTCCATGCACCCTACAGAGGAGGCCGCGCGTGCCCAGCAGGAGGCAGAAATATCCCTGCTGTTGCAGAGCTACGACGAGCAACGCATGCAGGAGCTGCGCTCCCGCATGCGTCAGATGCGCCATCGCAGACATCCGTGGGGGCGGACACCACAGCTTTCCCCCGAACGTCCGATGCGTTAAGGCTTGAGGATTTTTTCAGCCAGCTCGATGATATTGCCTTGCGGTTTGAGCAGGAGAGGCGTATCGGAAGCGGCGAAGTTGTTTTCAATGGAATCCACGCTGGCGCTGAGCTCATGGCTGGTGGAGACGGCCTCGCCGTTGTTGCTGTTGCTCTCTTCGGCAGAGCGCCCGCTCTCTCCTGCGGCTGCCTGACCGCTCATTTCCTGAGTGCGTGCGTTGAAGTAGGCCTTCCAACGGGGCAGGTAGTAGTACTGCATCAGCTCAGAGAGCTGACGGTGGGCATAGTCATTGAGTGTGGTGCCGGATTTGGGAACCCATGTGGTGAAAAGCTGTTTGAGCGCTTTGCTCATCTGTGCCTGAGCCTCCTTATTCTTGCCGGCTTTGCTTTCGGCTTCTTTCAGATAACGTCCCAGCAGGAAATACTCAGAGGTAGCCAGCACCTTCGCCGTTTGCTCAATCAGTTGCAGGTAGGCTTTGCTTTCGCGCTCGAATGCAGCTTTGTCTTTCGCATCAAAGGCCGCCTTACACTTGGGCAGTTGCTCGCGAGCTGTGTCTGCCAGCACCTGACGGCACAGGTCGGCCATGTCGTAGCGCCATGTGGGCAGAGTATCGAGCTTGAGTTTTTTACCCGCTGCCAGCATCAGAGCAGCCGCCTGTCGCACCTGTGCGAAGTCATAATAATTATCCGGCCTGGACCAGGTGGACGCCTTACTTGCTGACAGACTCGGGCGGGCGCACATGATGTTTTCCTGGCATCCTTCCTGAAGCCGAACCGGTGAATAAACGCTGGTGACGAGCAGCTCCAGTGCTTTGATGATGTCGGCATCATCGGTGCCGTAACGTCCCTTGGCATAGCCGGAGAGGAATTTGGCGCGGTCGATGGGACCGTTGGAATTGATTCTCTCTGTCACCATGGCATAATACAGCGGGTTAACCTCCAACCCCTCGGAGAGCAGGCCGATGCCAATGGCGCCGCCGATATCAGAGGCCATGTTTTCCAGCAGAGGAATGCCGCCGTATAGACCATGATTGCCGCCGAAGTTGGCCAGTTCGCACCACACGTACGGGCATCCCTGGTAATTGCGGGAAATGTTATGAGTAGCGCTCATATCCTTGTCGAGCGCCAGGATGATGGTCTGTTCCGGATTGGTACCGCTGAGCAGTTGTGGCGAGGGGTTGTGTCCCCATGCCTGGATGAGCCAGCTGGAGCCCGGGGCTGCTTTCTGCATGGCTGCCTGAACCGCTTCGGCCGCTTCCTTCAGCGGCGTGCCGCCCTGATTGCCGCCTTCGTGGAAAAGGTCGCCACCGAAGTATTTGCCTTGATAACCGTATACTTTCCTGAGATTCTTGTACCAGAGAGCGGCAATTTTCCCGAACACGGGGTCAGTAGGTTGCAGGATGTCCGGGCGTTCGTATTGGTGACACCATTTGCCCTGTGGTATCAGCTTGCCGCCAATTTTCCCGGCATCACTTCCGCTGGGCAGGAAGCCCACATAACCTTGCAGCACGGGTTCCATTCCCAGCTCGCGGAGTCTTTTAACGATGAATTTGCCTAATTTTGTCTCCTGTGCAATGATATCCCGGTGTACCGGACCACCCTCGCCCTCCAGGTTTCCCATGTGCCACCATGCGCTGTAGGCGGGGTTCGCGATGAAGGAGGCTATACGTTCTCTGGGATAGCCCAGGTCGGTCAGGAAGCCTTTCCAGACACTTTCCAGTCCGGGTGTGACCAGCACGGCATAGTAACCGCTCAGCGCCAGCATATCCAGCTCGCGTTCCCAACGAGTTTGGTTCCAATGAGCTCCGGTGTAGCTGAGCGTGCAGTAGTTGTAAGCGTAATTAAACTTGTGCGTGGCCGGAACCGTTATCATTTCCTGCGGAAGAACGAGTTTTGCGCCGGACACATTGTCGCCGTTCTGAGAAAAATGCACATGAGCCACATTCCGCAGATAGTAGCCGTAGGCACGCACGCATTCCCTCGTGTTGGCTGCCGTTATGTGCAGCTTCCCGCTCTTGGCCTCAATAGTGGGCTCTTTGATTTTTTTGTTCAGGGAAAAAATGACCGAATCACCAAATTGCGGCGTTACTCGCTTGACGACTGCCACTGCGGCCGGTACTTTTACCTTCGCTTCTGACTTCGTCTTAGCTTTTAGCGGAGCGGCAGAACAGGGAGCCGGAGCTACCAGGCAAACGGATGGTGCGAGTATTGCCGCCAGACATGTTGTGTAAAAACGGAAGCTCATATTGTAAAAAGTTCAGCCGGCATTTGAGCCGGCTGAGGGGGGAAGGGGTTATTTCCAGGATTTGACGTTGGAGATGTTGTCTTCGTTGTCTCCATCGTTGGTGCGGCCGTTTCCCCTGCCATCCGGCCCCAGCGAGAAGATATCGAAGTCGGGGTTCATACCGTTGCCGGTCTTACCGCTTTCCGTTTGTCCCTCGTAGCCGAGACGGTAGCGGTAGGTGTTGCCCCAGGGGTCCATGATGACGTACACCTTGCCACGGGCACTCTTCGTGCCGCCGGAGCCCTTGATGCGAACTTTGACCACGGGGATACCTTCCTGCTGTTCCGTATCCTTGGAGGAAACAACGTAGAATGACTCGCAATAGGGCATCTGCACCTCGCCGTTTTCGTCATCCGGTTCGCCGTTGTTGTCCTCGTCACGGCTGAGCATTTCGTACATGACGTTGGAGCTCACTTCATCACCGCGACCATCCGGCAGGTAGCCGGCATTGTCTGCACGGTAGGCGTTCACGGAGGCCTCCAGCAGCTGAACCTGGGTTTCAGCCGTTGTCTTCATGGAGCGGGACTGGATGTAGGCCGTGGCCTGCCACATTCCGGCGGCAAGGAAAGCCAGCACACCCACCACGATGAGGATTTCAATGAGCGTAAAGCCCTTCCGCTGTCTGTTAAGATGCAGTTTCATGGCGTTTTACACGTTCTTGATGATTTCCATCATCGGCATGAACATGGCCAGCACGATACCACCCACCACAACGGCAAGGAACACAATCATGAGCGGTTCCAGCATGGCGGTGAGGGCCGATACGGCATTGTCCACCTCTTCATCATACACCTCTGCCACTTTCAGCAGCATGTCCGGCAGCTGACCTGTTTCTTCACCCACGTCCACCATGGAAATCATCATGGGCGGGAACACATCACAGGCAGACATCGGCGTGACGATGGATTCACCCTCGCGCACGGAGTCATGAATCTTTGTGATGGCATCCGCCACAATCACATTGCCTGCGGTATCGCGGGTGATGAGCAGGGCCTGCAGAATCGGCACACCGGATGCCACCAGCGTACCAAAGGTACGGGAGAAGCGGGTCACAGCACTCACCTTGTTGAGGTGGCCCAGCTTGGGAATCTTCAGCATGAAGCGATCCATGACGCGGGCACCCTTGGGAGTCTTTTTCCAGAAGCCGATGCCGATACCGGCGGCTACCAGCAGCACGATGAATACAAAGGCGTTCGGCACCACCGGGATGATGTCATCATTGATACAGTGGTCGGAGAAGTTAAACACGAACTGGGAGAGCGCGGGCAGTTCCATGTTCTGGCCTTCGAACATTTCCTTGAATTTGGGCACAATGGCCAGCATGAGGAAGACAAGGATGCCCACGGAAATCACCAGAATGATGATGGGGTACACCATGGCGGAGACCACCTTGCCGCGCAGGCGGTTGGCCTTTTCCTGATATTCTGCCAGACGCTTGAGCACGACTTCCAGCACACCGCCCAGCTCACCGGCTTTCACCATGTTCACAAACAGCTTGTTGAACATCTTGGGATAAGCGCCCAAGGCTTCAGAGAAGGTGGAACCACCCTGCACGGATTCGCCGAGCGCACCGATGGTGGCGCGCAGATCCGGATTGGGTTCCTGTTTGGAGAGCACGTTAAGACTCTGGAGCAGGGGAAGACCGGCATCAATCAGGGTGGCAAGCTGGCGCGTGAACACCATCATTTCCTTCTGTTTGACCTTGGCTCCGGCGCGCCCGGACTTCTTTTCCTTCTTGGCACCCTTGCCTCCTTTCTTCGGCGCTTTCTTCTTTTCTGCGGCCTTGGCTTCAGCCTTGGTGCTTTCCACGCATTCGCGTACCAGAAGCCCCTGGCTGCGCACCATCTCCATGGCGGCTATTTTATTGTCGGCTGTGATGAAGCCGGTTTTCTCTGCGCCATTCTGATCCAGCGCGGTGTATCTGAAATTAGGCATATAATTGCGTTTGGTTAGAAAAGTTGTTCAGCTTGTTAAGAAAATAGCAGATGTGAGGCTTGGCGTCAAGTTTAAGTGTACTTAAGCACCTCTTCAATGGTGGTATGACCCTCAAAAATGTTCTGAATGCCGTTTTCGCGGAGGGTGGACATGCCCAGCTCAATGGCTTTTTGCTTCAGAACGATGGAGGGAACATTCTGCGTGATGAGGTCTTTGATGGGGTCTGTCACATTGAGCAGCTCATGGATACCCTTTCGTCCCTTGTAGCCGGTGTTGGCACACTTGTCGCAGCGAGCGCCGGTGTAGAACTGCTGCTGACCGATGAGGGCGGGATTGATACCCAGACGGTTGAGCAGGGAGGTTGACGGGTTGTATGCCGTCTTGCAGTACGGACAGATGGTTCGCACCAGTCGCTGACCCAGCACGCCCAGCAGTGTGGCCGCCAGCAGGAAAGGCTGCACGCCCATGTCCACGAAACGGGTCACGGCACCGGCGGCATCATTCGTGTGCAGGGTGGAGAGCACAAGGTGCCCCGTCAGTGCAGCCTGAATGGCAATCTGGGCGGTGTCCTTGTCTCGAATTTCGCCCACCAGAATGCGGTCCGGGTCCTGACGGAGGAACGCACGCAACACGCGGGGGAAAGTCACGCCGATGGCTTCGTTGATGGGAACCTGCACGATGCCGTCGATGTCGTATTCCACGGGGTCTTCAGCGGTGAGTAGCTTGGAATCCTCCGTGTTCACCTCGCGCAGAGCCGCATAGAGCGTCGTCGTTTTACCGGAGCCGGTGGGACCGGTCACCACGAAGATGCCGTTGGGCTTGTTCACCGTGTCGATGATGTATTCATGCAGCTTGGGGTCGAGGTTGAGGTTGTTGAGGTCGAGGCTCACGCTGCCGCGGTCAAGCACACGCAATACCACGGACTCACCGTACTGGGTGGGCAGGGAGTTCACACGCATGTCCACGCTGTGTTCTCCGAGACGCATCACGATACGACCGTCCTGCGGCACACGGCGCTCGGCGATGTTCATGCCCGCCATCACCTTGACGCGGGAAATCACCGGATTAGCCAGGTGCACGGGCGGGGGCGCCATTTCATACAGGGCGCCGTCCACGCGGTAGCGAATCTTGAACTCCTTTTCGAAGGGTTCCAGGTGAATGTCGGAGGCTTTTTCCTTGATGGCCTGAGTAATCACCAGATTGACGAACTTAATCACGGGGGCAGAGTTGGCCTCCTCTGTGCCGTCCTGGCTACCCACGCTCATGGTGCTCATTTCGTTGAGCAGGTCACCCATGGCAGCATCCGCACCACCGTAGCACTCCTGCAGGCGAGAGCGCACCTCGTAGTCGGCGGCCACGTAGAGGTAGATATCCTGTCCGGTAGCCATGCGGAGGTCGTCAATGGTCTGCGGGTTCAGCGGGTCTTCCAGACAGACGTAGAGCCCTTCACCCTCGCGGTATTCGATGGGCAGGGCACCGAGCATGCGGGCCTGCGGACCGGGGAGCATGTTCAGCACCTCCTGCGGGGGATAGAAATCCACCAGCGAGATGTATTGGGCGCCCACTTCCGTGGCAATGACATTCCAGAAATCTTCCGGGGAGCCGATGATGCCGAAATCGATGAGGGTTTCCCAGACCTCCTTGCCGCTGTTGGACATCTCGTCCTTGATGTCGCGGGCAACGGCCTTGTCCAGCATGCCGTTATTGATGAAAACATCCAGTGTTACATCGTTGTTCATAACTCAGTGAAAATCGGGGGTAAATGTGATAGATACCTGTTTGTGTTGCATCAGCTGGCATCGCCTGCGGTTACACGGATAATTTCTTCGGCAGAGGTGAGACCGGCCATGACCTTGCGGATACCGTCCTCGCGCAGTGTACGCATGCCCAGCTCTCGGGCTCGCTTGCGAAGCTGGGCAGAGGTCATATCAGAGTTGACCAGCCCGCGTACATCATCCGATATTTCGAAAATTTCGAAGATGCCCAGACGTCCCTTCATGCCCTTGCCACGGCATTTTTCGCAGCCACCGGGGCGGGGTACCATGACCTGGCGGTTGATATCCACGCCGAGTGTGGTGGCCTGCTTGGGGGTCATCTGGCCGGGAATCTTGCAGCTGCAGAGGCTGCGGCAGAGACGCTGGGCCATGATGGCGCGCACGGCGGAGGCGATAAGGAAGCGGTCAACGCCCATGTCGGCCAGACGGGCCACGGAGGAAGGTGCATCGTTGGTGTGGAGGGTGGAGAGGACGAGGTGACCCGTCATGGCGGCCTGAATGGCGATGCTGGCGGTCTCCCCGTCTCGAATTTCACCAATCATGATGATGTTCGGAGCTTGACGCAGCATGGCTCGCAGAGCGGCGGCGAAGGTCATGCCGATTTCTGTGCGAATCATCACCTGGTTAATGCCGGAGAGCTCGTATTCCACGGGGTCTTCAGCAGTGATAATCTTTTTATCCGGGCGGTTCAGGTGGTTCAGACAGGCGTAGAGTGTCGTCGTTTTACCGGAACCGGTGGGCCCCGTCACCAGAATCACACCATCAGGCAGCGTGACCAGACGGTCAAAGGTTGCCTCGTCATCGGAGAGGAAGCCCAGCTGCGGCAGGCCAAGCGCCAGAGCGGACTTATCCAGAATACGCATGACCACGGATTCGCCGTGGTTGGTGGGCACGGTGCTGACACGCAGGTCGATGTGTGCTCCGTCCTTCAGGTCCAGCTCGATACGACCGTCCTGCGGCACACGCTTCTCCGCGATGCTCATGGAGGTACTCATCACCTTGAGACGCGCCACAATCGGCCCGAGCAGCTTCTTGGGATGCGTGGCGACCTCCACCAATCGGCCGTCCACGCGGTAGCGCAGGCGCACGCGGTCTTCCATGGGCTCGATGTGAATATCGGAGGCGCGCATGGTGTGTGCCTCATTGAACATGTTGTCAATCAGCTCAATGATGGGGGCTTCGGTGTCGCCCTTGGCATATTGTTTCTGCTCGGGATAGTACTTTTCGAGCGCCTTCTTCATCTCCTTTTCGGAGGTGACAAAGAACGAGACATCACAGCCCAGGAACTGGGGCAGGCTGTCCATGGTGTTCATGTCGAAGGGGTCGGTGATGGCAACCTGAAGCGAGAATCCGTCATCGCCCAGCGGCATGAAGCCCACGCGGCGAGCCAGCTCCGGCTTGACGCGGGCAACAATGGCGGGGTCAACCTCAAAGGAGGAAATCTCCACATATTCCAGCCCGGAATTGGAGGCGGCAATCTGCGCGATGTATTCACCCGTCAGGTAACCATTGTTGACGAGGTGTTCGATGACGCTGTCCAGAGGGGAAAGCTGCTGGCGCACGGCATCCAGAGTGCCCTCATCGATGGCACCGGCCTCCACCAGGAGTTGCAGAAGGAAAGATTCGTTCGAGTACACGGGATTGAGAGAGGTAAAAGTATATGACGAAACAGCGTAGCACACGTCTACGCACTCTCTGTAGTCTACACCATGAAAGACGCTCCGTCAATCTTCCAGTTTCAAAAAAATGTCGATTTTGCGGCATTTTTGTGTTAAAAACTTGCTGGTGCTCGCGTGTGTGTGGTATAAGTGTGGCGATGACAAGGTGTTTAATGCTGATGATGTTTCTGCTGAGTGCGGGAATGCCCTCTCTGTCTGCACAGCCGTTGGAAGATGAGTTGCTGCCGGAGGCGGAGATAGCTGAAGAGCTGCCGGAGGAGGATATGACGGAAGAGGAAAAAGCTCTGCGTGACGCGATTCAAGCGCGCGGTCGCGAGCTGGTGGATTTGTTGCGGAAGGTACAGGATGCCGAGACGGCGGGAAAGTATGCCGCCCGTATACGCGAGTTGCTTCTGTGGGAACCTGATGCAGAGCTGTTGGAGCAGGTTGATGAGGAGCTGCTGGCGGTGGAGTTTATGGAGTCCTTTGAGGCAATTGCTACTGAGCTGTCACGCTTGGCAGAGCAAAAATTCTACGGTGAGGAGAGCCTGCAGGAGCTCATGCAGTATTTTGAAGCGGAGCTGGAGGAAGAAACTCCCTGATATGCCGTATTCACTCGTTGCTTTTACTATCAATACCTGATACAATGTCGACACATATGGCAAATACATCTCTTTCCCCGGAAGTGGCAAAGCTGGCTATGGCGCTGGCATCAGCCTTCGCTCAGTCGCAGAAAGTTGTTTCCGCCAAGGCCCGCATCGGCCTTTTTTACCAGAACCCCGCCGCCACGGATCTCTTCCGCAAGGTGAGTGAGTACGGCGAAACTCTGCGCAACAAGCACATGGAGGGTATGCCCCCCAGTGAGAGCGAGATTGCCGAGTTTGACAAGCTGCGTCAGGATGTGGTGAATAACCCGCTCTGCAAGGGTTTTCTGGAAGCACGCCAGGAGCTGGATGAAATGCTCTCCGTGGTGAATCAGTACATGGTGATGGCCATTGAGAAGGGTACGGCACCCACGGATGAAGAGGTGGCAGAGGCCATGACGCAGCAGATGAGCTCCTGCTCCTGCGGCGGCCACTGCGGCGGCGATTGCGATGACTGCGATAACGATTCCTGCGGCCATCATCACGATGATGAAGAGCATGAATGCTGCGGCGGTCATGGCGATGGCGAGTGCTGCGGACATCACAAGCATGGTGGTGACCACGAGTGCTGCTGCAAAAACAAGAGCTAATCATTTTATCTTTCTCCCCCATTTGTCCCGATTGACGGCATTTTGGTCGGTTCTGTCACCGATTTTGTCGCGGCTGCTTTTCTTTGCAGTGCTGCTCGCTTTCCCCGTGCATGCGGCAAGGGTGTGGCTGCGACAGTGGGATGTGCCATTTGAACTGACACCGTGGGGGATGGCCGGCATCGGTGCGCTGGTGCTGGCGGTGGTGATTATGGTGGTGGGGTGCTTTCTGCGGAAGCGCACCCTGTTGCCGGCCGGAGCATTGTGGGGGGTGTTGTTGCTGGCGGCTTTATTTGTGAGCCTGGGGCATCTGCTGGCCTTTGCCTCTCTCTGGCAGCTGCATTTCCCGCTGTTGCTGACGATGGGGTGCATCTGCCTGAGCTGGGGGGCACTGCGTCGGTGGGCTTTGTTGTTCTGGGGGCCGTTCATGGCGGTGGAGATGCTGCAATTCATTGGCTTCCACCAGTATGGCTCGCGCATCAATTCGCTGGTGCTGGCAGAGACATTTGAGGCCTCCCTGGATGAGGCAATGGCTTATCTGACGCCGCTCAATCTGGCGCTGATGGTGCCCTTGCTGCTGCTGCTGGCTCTCTTTGTCTGGTTACAGCTGCGTTTTTTGTGCCATCGTTCTCGTCTGGAGTTGTTCAATACCGGCCTGTTGTTCTGCGGTCTCTGTGGTGCCTTTGCTTCCTGCCTGCGGCCGGCTGGTCAGACGGTGAACTATTATTGGCCTGCCTGCGAGGTGCCGGAACTGGTGACGGCGGTGACGGAGGCCTTCACCATCAACGAGGCCACCATCAATCAGGTGTCGGGGCTGGATTCGCCAGCGGATAAGCATTCCACGCTCTCTCTTCTTTCCGGGAAAGAGGGAGTGGTTCTGTTGCTGCATATCGGAGAGAGTATCAGGGCTGACCGTATGAGCATAAACGGTTATGCGCGCCCCACCACCCCTTTCCTTGCTTCCTGCGGTCAGCAGCTCATTAACTTCCCCTCCTGTATTTCCGCTGCCTGTGATACCTGTCAGGCGCAGATTGCCATTCTGACCAACGGCCGCCGCAATATCAATGACAAGTCTCCGGGCATGCAGCCTACGGTTGGCTCCGTTATTGATTTATTTGCCAAGCATGATTTTGGTGTATACTCATTCTTTGGTCGTCGTTGTGCCCAGAAGCTCAAATACGACCGAGTGGTGCAGCTGCTCACCCGGCAGTCGGAAGCCCGCTTCAACGCCCCCGGTTATCCCTGGACCTCCGTGGAGCAGATAAAGACCGTCCTGACGGAGAATGCGGGGAAAAACCTCTTCTTCTTTATTAATAACGAGGGCAGCCACACGCCGTTCGGGCATTATGACCGTGAAAACCCACCCTTTACGCCCACCACCCCGGACTTTCAGAATCCGGCAGCCCAGGCAGAGGAGGTGAACAATGCCTACGATAACACGATTCACTACACGGATGAGTTTTTCCGACGCATTGCGCGGCTGTTGAAGGGGCATCCGTTTGTATACGTCTATGTGAGCGACCATGGTGAGTATCTGGGGCATGATGGTCGCTGGGGTCGCGGCTTCCTCGGCCAGCATCCCGGACTGTATCATGCAACGGACGGCTGCAAGGTGGGGATGTTCGTTCTGTATTCCCCGGAGTTTGCTGCGCTGCGTCCGCATTTTGCCCAATCTCTGGAACAGCTGCGTGAAAACAGTCGACTGACCGTAGGTCACGAACATATTTTCCATACGCTTCTCGGCCTTTTTGGGGTAAAAACCCCATACTATGACGGGGCTCTGGATTTGACCTCCTCTGCGGTGCAGCCCTACACCGGCCCGCAGCCGCCCCGTCATGAGAACTGATGCCTTGGGGATTTTACATTACAACATACACGTACCATGAATACCAAACCCTGGATAAAAGCCGTTTTCAGCCCTACCGGCGGTTGCCAAGCGATTGCGGATGCCATTGTCACTGATGTTACCCGCACGCGCGATGTGGATTTGACCTTTCCCTGTGCCGCTCAGACGGTAGCGGCAGATATGCCGCTGCTGGCGGTGGTCCCCGTGTATGGCGGGCGTGTGCCGGAGCCCGCGCTGGAGCGTCTGTCGATGCTGAAAGGGCAGGGAGGCCCTGCCGTGGCTGTGGTCGTCTTTGGTAACCGCGCCTATGAGGATGCGCTTCTCGAGCTCAGTGATGCACTTTCGTCAAACGGTTTTAGCGTGGTGGCTGCGGCTGCGTTCATTGCGGAGCATTCCGTTGTGCGCAGCATTGCCTCCGGTCGCCCGGATGCCGTGGATAAGCAGGTGGCGGTGGATTTTGGACGCGCTGTCCTTGCCAAGCTTGCTCAGTCGCCGGAGAATCGGACGAAACCGGAGATTCCCGGCAATCCTGAATACCGCGAGCGCCCGAAGATGCCTGTCACACCCGTGACGAGCGATGCCTGCGGACACTGTGGCAGCTGTGCCTCCATGTGCCCGGTAGAGGCCATTCCCATGGATGACCCGCAGACCACGAATGCCGAAAAATGCATCCTCTGCATGCGTTGTGTGGAAATCTGTCCGCAGGAAGCTCGTGCGCTCCCCGCTCCCATGCTGGAAGCCATGACCGCGAGACTCATGCAGGTGGCTGCGGCTCCGAAACAGCCGGAGATTTACCTCTGATGCAGGCTCGTTTCCCGGAATGGCTACAGCAGGCGTTCCCGGAGGAATGATTCGAATGCAAGCCCCAATTGGGCGGGGTAGACGTGGAGCGTGTCTTCATGCCAGAAGACGGCGCCCTGAGCAGAGCTGTTATCTAAAATCGCTTCGGGATTGCCGCGTTCCCTCAGCGCAAGTCCCCAGAATTCCATATCCGACAGGGCTTGTTTGGAGTGTATGCCGGAGCGTTCATTCAGGTTGAACACGCCCTGCCATCTGTCAACTTCAAGCCATGCAGAAAAAGCTCTCCCTTTTTCATCCTGATACCGAAATACCTGCTTCTCCAAACAGGCGTGCTCATTTTTCAATGATATTTCCTGCCACTTGAAATACAGATAAGAGGGCAGTACGGGGAGGTGTATTGAATAGGGGGAACTGAGTATCTGCCTGCGGGTATTCACTTCTTCGTTCCTTTTTCTCAACCAGAGAATAGGGTGACTCAGCAGGGTTATGGAATCAGACGGATGAGCCGTATCTTGTGCTTTCATATATTTTATTTATTGTTATGTCATGCGATGTAGAGAAGTTTTTTTTGCATGACACGGATATTATAATGCAGTTATATGGAAAAATCAAATATACAAAAGCGATTGATAATCATATATTACAGTTATGTTTCTGTGTCTTGTTTTGTAATAAAATGATGAAGTTGCTCTATGAAGAAAGTTGATAACCTGCCAAGAAGTCTGTTGCGATGGTGAATAATACCGATTCTGGCTCGTCCTCTGTTCTTCAGTGGAATAGCTGTGATTTTTCTCCCTGTTAATTCCGGGTGAAGCGTGCTGTGCGTCAAGGTATATGCATTGACCCCCATCAGCAGGTCATAGAGGGTGGCTCGGTCGCGTACTCTTATGTGCCGACTCTTATCCAGTGTATTCAGCATTTCCTCTGCCATGTAGAAAGAATCATGCTCCTTGTGTTCGAAAGACACATAGGGAAAATCCTGCAAGTCTCCCATGCTCAGAGATTCATTGTGAGCCAGAGGATGGTTGATACTCATAAATATGCGAGGGCTTGCTTCGCTGATTTCGGTGAATACCAAATCGCGTTCCTTGAATGTTTTTTTCAGTATTTTTTCATTGGAATCGTTGAGATAAATAACCCCTATCGCACTTCTCATGGTAGAAACATCCTCGATGATTTCTCCCATCTGGGTTTCTCTGATGGAAAAATCGAACTCCTCATCCTGATGCTTTCTGACCAGTGCGATGAACGCCTGCACGGCAAATGAATAATGTAAAGTGGATACGCAGTATTGTTTTTTTCGAGGCCCGGATGCCAGGTATTTTTCCTGCAGAATATCGGCATGATCCAGAACTTGCCTGATGTAGACAAGAAACTCCTCACCGTTTCGTGTGAGCCGTATCCCGGTACGGGTTCTGTCAAAGATGGGGAAGCCTAACTCATCTTCTATTTCATGGATGGTTTTTGTGAGACTGGGTTGAGAGACAAAAAGCAAGCGTGCGGCCTTGGTGATGGAACCGTTTTCTGCGATGCTTACCAGATAACGCATCTTTTGTAGAGTCAAGCTGTTCATATATCAATTTGACTTGTTCTGATTATACCCGATTGAGGAGACATAATCAAATGTTGTGATTTCTCTCTTTGTCATGACTGATGGATATCTTACAGCCTTGTTCCGTACATAATCAGGAATTTTGTCAGGACGGTCATCAGCAGGAGGGCAAGCGGATAGGCGGTCGCATAGGCAATGACCGGGGTCTGTTTGTCCGTTTGAGCTGTAATTGCTCCGAGTGCCGGAGTGGAAGTCATGCCTCCGCAGATTCCTCCCAACGATTCGGTCAAACTCAACCCCATGAATTGGCGAGCCAGAATGTACCCGACAAGAAGAGGAACTATCGTTATGATCATGCCAATACCAAACATGGTGAAGCCATGGGTGCTCAACGTTTCGAGCAGGGTAGCGCCGCCACTGACGCCGGCACCGGCAAGGAATAACATCAACGCGAATTCCATGAGCATGATTCGAGTGTTTCGCGGCATGTAGCCAACGACCGGACCAATATGCCCCAGATGTCCCAGTATAAGAGAAACAAGCAGAGGCCCTCCGGCTGTCCCCAGACAAAATCCGTTGAAAAATTCAATTTTTCCGATAATAATGCCTGCGGCCACACCTGCGGAAAGCGAGAATATATCCGTGGCATTGATGGCAGAGCTGCGGTGTTTGCACATCGTCTTGAATGCCGCGATATCCTCTGGCTGTCCCACGATGGTCAGAACATCATTGCGGAAGATTTCTGTATCGCCATGGGGGATGAAGGTATTACCCAATCTGGTGATGCGGGAGACCACAATACCATAATTGCTGAGGGTATGGAGTTCTCGAAGCGTCTTGTTACTGAGGGTGGGTTCCAGAAGGAGAACTTCTGCCATTTCATCTTTCAGTCGATGATTTGTGGGAGCATCCTTTTCTATATGTCCAAGCAAGGCGGCGTCTCGCTCTACCCGGCTGAGTGCACCGACCACAAAAAGCTGCTGATTGACCTCAAAAACATCTTCAGAGGTCAGGGGAACCAGCATATTGTTCTTCATGATGCGGGTCGGACGGCATTGCAGTACTCCGTTTTCGATGGCAGTCATGATGCTTGTGCCGGCAAGTGCATTGTTCTGAATCCTGATGACGCGTGTTACAATACGGTCAGGGTCAGTATTATTTTTCTCCTGCTTTTCCGGAGTGTTAAGATTCTTTTTTAACAATTTCGGCAACAGCTGGACAAAAAGGACAACACCAATGACTCCGAAGGGATATGCCACTCCATAACCGATGTTTATTTGTGCCGAATCCTGCCCTGCGGCTTCAGCTGCCTCCAATGCGGCGGCCAGTCCGGGCGTGCTCGTACATGCTCCGGCAAATAAGCCGGCGCCTATTCCAAAATCTATGTTCAGTAAATGGCAGGCCAGCATCGTGACTCCCCAGCCGGTACCCACCACGATGGCTGACATCAACAAAAGTCTGCTGCCCTGACTTCTCAGAGAGCCGAAGAAACGATTGCCGACCCCAAGTCCGACACAGTACACGAACAAGGCTGTTCCGATCGCGGTCACCCCTGACGGTACTTGCAAATGATAATGACCGGCAATCAATGCGGTGAACAGAACGCCGGAACTTCCGAGGGATATGCCCTTTATCGTAATGTTACCCAAGGCCAGCCCTGTTGCCAGAATAGCAAAAAGAACAAACAAGGAATCATTCAGAATGTTGCTCATAATTGTTGGATGGAAAACAGCTCCGCCTATATCACCGTCTGAACTTTTTTTCAAGAACTTCCCGCAACTTCACCTCATACAAGTTATCTATCCTTCATCATAAGAAAAAGCAATATCTGAAACACGGAGTTGTGTACAACGCTTTGCCCGTCTCTTTTTCTCTGCTGAAAAATCTTGAAGAAAACACGGGAATCTGTTACTCTCTGCGCGCGGTTCATCCCATGGCAGAAAAATTCGACATCAATTCACTGAATTCCGCCCAGAAACAGGCGGTGCAGACGCTCAACGGCCCAGTGCTCATCCTGGCCGGTGCCGGCACGGGGAAGACCCGGACCGTCACTTGTCGTATTGCCAACATGATTGAGAAAGGGGCTACTCCTCGCGGCATCCTTGCCCTGACGTTCACCAACAAAGCCGCTAACGAAATGGCCGACCGCGTGGCCGGGCTGGTGGATAGAAAGTCGGCTCGCGCCATGACGGTGTGCACCTTCCATTCGCTCTGTGTACGCATTCTTCGGCAGGATATCGGCCGCCTGGGCTACAAGGAGAACTTTTCCATCTATACCGGCAGCGACCAGACCGGGCTGCTCAAGCGGCTCATCATGGAATATGGTGCGAGACGAGAGAAGCTGGAGCCGGGGCAGGTGCTCGCAGAGCTTTCCCGTGTGCGTAATCAGGGACTGGGAATCGATAAGATTGAGGACACGCTCATTGCAGCTGTTTCCAAGGCGTACATGCGCGAGCTCAAGGCGCAGAATGCGGTGGATTTCGATGACCTGCTCATTCTGACGGAGCGCCTGTTGCGAGCCTATCCCGATGTCCATGACAAGTGGAACAAACGCTTCAACTACATCACCGTGGATGAGTTTCAGGATACCAACTCGCTGCAGATGAGCCTGCTGCGGCAGCTGGTCGGCCCGGAGCACAATATCTGTGTGGTGGGCGATGACGACCAGTCTATCTATGGCTGGCGCGGTGCGCAGATTTCCAATATCCTGGACTTCGAGAGCTTCTTCCCCAACCCCACCGTCATCAAGCTGGAGGAAAACTACCGCTGCACGCGTCAGGTGCTGGATTGTGCCAACGAGCTGATTCGCCACAATGCCGGACGACGCGACAAAACGCTGCGCACCAACAAGGAGGGAAAACACCCGGTGCGCCTGCTGGCCATGCCCGGGTCGGAGGAAGAGGCAGAGTTCATTGCCGATGAGATTGAGACGCTCCGCGCCCGCGATTCTCTGGCTTGGGAGGATTTTGCCATTCTTTTCCGCGCGAATGCACAGAGCCGCCAGTTGGAAATGGCCATGCGCGAGCATCATATCCCCTACCGCATGGTGGGTACCAAGAGCTTTTTCGACAGACGGGAAGTCAAGGACTTGCTCAGTTATCTGCAAATGATGGATAACCCGGATGCAGACCTTCATCTGTTGCGAGTGCTTAACACGCCACCGCGTGGTATCAGCCCCACCACTGCTTCTTTTGCCATCGATTGGAGTCGCGATAATAAAAAGAGCCTCTGGGCCACGCTGGTGGATATCTCTTTCCTGTCGGAATGCTCCACCCGCTCCCAGAACTGCATCACGGCTTTTACCGATATTGTCACGCACTACGGCTCGGAGTTTGCCGCCGGTGAACGTCCCTTTGTGGAGATTCTGGAGGAATTCCTCAAGGAGATTGAGTACGAGGAATACATCACCCGCACCTGCAAGACGGAGGAAGAGAAGAACCGCCGTCTGTCCGCCATTGATGATATCAAGGTGGCGCTGCGCCAATTCTGGCTGCCGGGGCATAAGCTCACGGATTTCCTGGCCGGTATCTGTCTGGACAATGAGCGCGATGACGATGATATCGAGAAGAAGAGCGGCGTGTGCCTCATCACCATGCATGCGGCCAAGGGGCTGGAGTTCCCGCAGGTCTATATCGTCGGCGTGGAAGAAGGACTTATTCCTCACACCCGCTCGGTGGATGAGGGGAGTCTGGATGAAGAGCGCCGCCTGTTCTACGTGGGTATCACCCGCGCCCGTGAGCGCCTGACCATGACCTACTGCGCCAAGCGCAACCGCTACGGTCAGGAAGAACGCTGCCTCCCCTCCGGCTTCATCAAGGAGATTCCCTCCCGTATGTATGAGTATGTGGATTACGAGAAGCTCATGAAAGAGCCGGTCTCTCAGGATGAGCAGGACGATTTCTTCGCCTCCATCCGCAGTATGCTGGCGGATGACTGAGGTATCTGCCCCACTTTCCCCTGCATTCTCTTGACTTCTCCGTTTGGCTTTGCTACATTGGCAGCATGAGAGATTATTTCAATCCGCTGGTCTTGCTGGTCGTGGTGGGAATGTTCGCCTGGGGCATGCTGGATGCAGAGGAAAGTGGCGTCAATGCCGACGTATGGGCGATGGCTGTGTGTGTGTCGGCCTTTCTGGTGAATGGTGCGTTGAGTCTGGCGCGGCTTATTACGCATCGCCCGTCGCTCATGGGGGTGGTTTGGAGTGTGGCTTATCTCATCCTGAGTGCCTGCGCCTGGGTGATGCTTTATGCCCCGGAAACGGATGTTTACGAGGAGGAAAAATCTGCGCTGAAAGTGCAGTTGGCAGCGTGGAAAGAGCAGGGAGTGTCCCCCTTTGCCTCTGCTCAGCAGGAGCAGGACTGCCTGCTTGTACTGGCTGCCGGACTGGGGAAGAATCAATTGGTGCGTGAGCTGCTGGCTCTGCCGGAGGCCGAGCAGAACAAGGAGATGCTTCAGAAAGCCGCACACGCAGCGGTGGAGAATGGCCGCCGTAAATCCCTGCAACTTCTGCTGGATGCCGGGGTATCTGCCGATACTGTGGTGGAGGGGGGCTCTCTGCTCAGCGCCGCGGCGGTCAACGGTCAGCGCGAGATGGCGGCTCTCCTGCTGGAGCGTGGTGCCAATCCTGACCGTGCGGATGCCGATGGCATTCCCCCTATCATGCACGCCGTCATCAATGATGATTTACCTATGGCTCGTATGCTCATGCAGGCCGGGGCGAATCCCACCGCCAAATCCCCGGACGGGCGGGATGCTTACAGCTGCTCCCGCACTGCGGAGATGGATGAAGTGCTGCATAAGAAGAACTGAGGCGTGTAGGCGCATGGCGCCGGTGTTGCGTCTCAATTCGCTGTGCGGATGGTGTTCCGGGCGTTCTGCATTTTTTGCTCCGTTTCCTGCCATTCGGCCTCTTCGTCTGAGTCAGGCATGATGCCGCCGCCTGCGTAGAGTCGGCAGAAATCCGGGAAGATGCGCATCCCTCGCAGCGCCACATAGAGCCGAGCCGTATTCGGGCTCATCGGCCCGAAGTATCCGGCATAGCAACTGCGGCGAATATCCGGGGTGTCGCGGAGCAGGGTGCGAGCCTGTTCGGGGGGGAAGCCGCATACCGCCGGGGTTGGCGGTAATTCCTGCAGCAGAGCCGGAAGCTTCTGCGCCTCCATCGCGAAGCGGAATCGTGTGCAGAGGTGCTCCAGACGACCGTTGCTCAGGGATTCCGTCGGCAATTCCTCCATCGCATCGGCGTGGCGTTGCAGCACCTCGCGGATAAAGTCTGCCACTATGCCTTGTTCACGGGTGTTCTTGCTGTCCCAGGGGGCAGAGGAAAGGGTACGCGTGCCGGCCAGCGCCATGGTGCTCCAGCATGAATTGCTGCCCTCTACCAGTAATTCCGGTGTGCTGAACAGCCATGTTCCCAGCTCCGGGGTGTGCAGCAACACGGTGAAAGTGTTGGGGAACAGCTCGCAGGCATGCATAAAACTGCGGCAGGGGGATACCCCGTGGGCTGCCACGTCTGCCGTGCGTGCCAGCACGATTTTTTGCAGTATCGGCTTCTCCCCGTGCAGCAGTGCGAAAAATCGTCGGAAGTTTCTGCCGTATTCCTCTCTTGTTGTAGCGGTATCGATTCTCCCATCGCAGGAAAGAAGCGGAAAACTTTCCGGGGAAGGCACATCTCTGCGTTCGTCCGGGATGAAGCAGGTCTCACCCTCAAATGTCGAAATGAGAAATCCCCGCCCGCTCGGGTGCGGTTGCGTCCTGCCGTCCTCTGCCATGCAGAACTGCACACTTTCTCCCGGCAGCCGATACAGCACAAACGCGCCGTGTCGGTGGCACAGCGCGTCTATATCTTTTGCTCGAATCCCGGGCGTCATGCGACTAACATACCCCGAGACTATGCGGAATTCAAGCTTTTTTCCTGCCTGCTTCGTGCATCCCGATGCTGCCGGAGGGCGCCCGGGCTTATTCCCAGAGGATGACAATTTCTGCCCGCGTCTCACCCTCGCAGGTGATGAGGTGGTGGGTGTATGCCCCGTCTGCATAGTGGGCGATGCTCATGCGGTCGCCGGCATGGCTCTCACGGCGGAAATTGATGCGGTATCGCACCATGTCTCCGGCGGGTCGGAGGTCGGCGGGCAGGGTATCGAGTGCCCAGATGAGGTAGGCACTGTTGTTGATGTGGCCGTTGAAATCCACATCCCGCCGCCCGGCGGTCAGTTCGGCGGTGGCGATAGCGGTTTCCGGCCGTTCGGGGAAATCCATTGCCTCGGTGACGGTGGGGCTGGGGTTATCCAGCGGCAACCCGGTGCGTTTCAGCGGTACGGGGCGGCGCGTGTCGAAATTGATGATGACCCATAATAAATCCGCGCGTGCCAGGACATTGCCGCTCTCATCCGTCATTTCCACGAAACGTCCGGCCTGCAGGGCAGAGGCTTTGCCGGTGTTGGTGCGCAGATAGACCGTCTCCTTCCATGCCGGGCGGCGCAGCATCTCGAAATCTCCCTGCACCTGCACCCATGCTGTGCGGTTGGCCATCACCCAATCATAGCCGAATCCGTAGGAATCTGCGTGTTCCTCTGCCATCTCCTGACAGAAGTGTTGGAAACACTCCGGCTTCATCAGCTTGTCTGCTCCGCATTCGTAGCTCGTTATCCGGTGGGGAAGGATGAGGTCTTGCATAGAGCTTACTCTAGTTTATCTGTTATGAAATGTCAAGAAAAAGTAACAAAAAGCGCGAAAGATAGAATGTAGTTAGAATGCAGTTAGGCGTTGGCGCTAATTTTTAACTGTACATGGGGTGCAGAATATGCTAGCATGCGTGGCATGACTAAACTCAACACGTTCATGTTGATGGCAGCCATAGCTCTGGGCGGCACGGCAGCGGCCGGCCCGGAAGCCATGCAGAACCTGCAGAAACCGCAGGCCGGTGTTCCCGCAGATTTTTCCTTTGGTGGGGAGAATGGCTGTGACTTCATGCTCAATGGTAAAGAATTCCAGATTCGCAGCGGCGAGATACACCCGCAGCGCGTGCCGCGTCAGTACTGGCAGCACCGCATCCGCGCCGCGAAAGCCATGGGGCTCAACACGATTGCTTTCTACGTGTTCTGGAATCAGATGGAGCAGAAAGACGGCAGCTGGGATTTCAGCGGGATGAATGATATAGCCGCTTTCATTGATTTATGCCAGCAGGAGGGCATGTGGGTACTCTTCCGTCCCGGCCCCTTTGTGTGCGGTGAGTGGGATATGGGCGGTCTGCCTTCCTACCTGCTCAAGGACGGCCCTGCGGAGCTTCGCAACACGCGCAACCCGCAGTTCATGGCGGCCCAGACGCGCTATCTGGACAAAATGGCAGAGATTGCCATCCCCCGTCTGGCCAAAAACGGCGGCCCCATCCTGATGATTCAGCTGGAGAACGAATACGGCAGCTACCGCTCCCCGCACGATGAAATCGCCTACATCGAGTGGCTGCGCGATTATTGGAAAGGCAAGGGCGCGGAGCGTTTCTACCTCTCGGAGGGCGCTTCCCCCATGCACCTGCGCTTTGTGGTGCCGGAGGTAGCGGTGGGGCTTGACCCGGCAGACCGCGAGAGCGACACGTACCACGCCCGCAAGGTGGTGAAAAATGCGCCCGTGTTCTCCAGCGAGACTTATCCCGGCTGGTTGCGCCACTGGGGGGAGGGCAACTGGCTGCCCAGTCGCGGCACGCTCAATTCCGTGCGATGGTACATGCAGAGCGGCTTCTCGTTCAATCTGTTTGTGCTGCACGGCGGCACGAGCTTCGGCCTGACCGCCGGCTCCAACTCGGATAACAACACCGGCGCCAACTTCATGCCCGACCTCACCAGTTATGACTACGGGTCTCCCATCGGTGAGCACGGCAACCTGACCAAAGAATACTTCGAGTACCGCGACATCATCCTCAAGGCTCTTCCCGCAGAAGCCAATGTCCCGGAGCCGCCCGCCACGCCGGAGACCATGACCGTGCCGGTATTCACGCCCGAATTGGTGTGCCCGTTCTTCCAACTCCGCAAGACGGATGCCGGGCAGAGCGAGCAACCGCGCACGCTGGAGAATGTGGGGCAGAACCAGGGTATAGCCGTCTACACCGCCACCGTGCCTGCCGGTGATGCCGCCCGCCTCAACATCACCGTGCGTGACTACGCACAGGTTTATCTGGGCGCCGATTACGTCGGCGATATCGACCGCCGCACCAATCCCACCGGTATTGACCTCCCCGCCCGCAAGTCTCCGCAGCCCCTCACCGTGGTGTTGGATACCTTCGGTCATGTGAACTTCTCCAACTTCATCGAGAAAGACGACAAGGGAATCATCGGCCCGGTGAAGCTGGGGGATACCGAGCTGAAGGGATGGGAAATGAAGCTGTTGCCGCTGGATGCCGGTGAGCCGCAGCCCGGCATGCCCAACCGCATGTGGACGCCCAACCTGAAAGGCGGCCTCTTCCGCGCAGAGATTGAGCTGGACAAGGTGGCCGACACCTTCCTGAACATGGAGAAATGGCCGAAGGGTTATGTGTGGGTGAACGGGCATCTGCTCGGTCGCTACTGGAACATCGGCCCGCAGTTCCGCCTCTATTGCCCCGCAGAGTTCCTGAACAAGGGGAAAAACACCATCACCATCCTTGATACCATGACCTCCGCCCCCGCTCCCATCCGCGGTGAGCTGGAGCGTAACATGGAGGTGAACAAAGTGACGGAAAGCCTCAACAACCAGTGGTAACCACCACGCCTTCGCCCGGTGTTCCCGGGTTACAAGGTGAAAAGCGACAAAGCCCGGCGCGTAAGCTCCGGGCTTTGTTGAATCCGTTTTTCACCACGCCCGTGAGGGAGTTCTTCACCGCTTGTGCTGCGGGTTTTCACAGCCCCTGACGCGGGACTGAAGTCCCGCGCCGCGACCCTGTTGCGTGGGATTCCGCCACTGCGTGGCAGGAACCGGGAAGAAAGAATCGGTACCAGGTGAAATAGACAAGATAAGACGGTTTTCGTGTCCGGTTTGATTTGTACGCCGCCCATGCAAGCTGCAGTCAGTACTCTGATGAAAAGTGGCGTGACCCTTGGGCGCAGCAGGAACTTGACGGCGGTTTGTTGTTATCGTGAAAGTTGACACGTGAAAGCTGTTGCGTGAAAGGGGACTAGCGGCTGATGATGGTTGTGTTGGGGGAGAGGCCGTAGGTCTGCGGTTCATACATGAGGCGGGCTTCGGCGGGCGGCGCGGTGGAGGTGCCGGAGCGTTTCACGCGGGCGTAGTAGCTCATGTTGAGCAGGTCCCGCCCACCCCAGCGAGTGCAGAAGCCGCGTACTCGGTCGGCCAGATATTCCTTGTGGTCAAACCATCGACTCCACGGCTGCCAGGTCAGCTCCAGTCCGGCGGCCTGACTCGGCACATTCGGGTTGATGGCCTCCATGCAGGCGGGCAGGTAGTCCTCCAGTACGAAATATTCCAGCTCCGGCGCCGCCTTGGCACAGGTGAGAGTCACGCGCACCACATCGCCCACGCGGAATTCTGTGGCGGGTTTCCAGTTGCCCTCGGCATCTTTGATTTCGTATACGCGGGTGACCTGTAAGCCCTTTTCTGTCACGCCAGGGTATTCCGTTGTGTTTGGCAAGACGCGGAATTTCACGTTGAGGTAAGCTGTGCCCTGAGTGGTGGTGATGACGTTGGGCAGCTCACGGAGTTTTGCTGTTGCGGGCGGTGTGTAGCGGGTGATGCCGTTGCTGAGCGTCATCTGTGTGCCATCCTGCAGCTGTACGGTGGCGGAAGCTGCTTGCGAGGGTTCGAGCCGCAGGTATTCCCCCAGTGCCACGAGCATCCAGCCGCTTTGCCAGGTGCTTGCGTGGCGGTAATCACGCCCTCTGCTGCGCATCCAGTTCAGGAAAGCTTCATGGCGCTGCTGCGGGTTCTGGCGCAGGGCGGCGATGAAGCGGATATCCGTTTCTGCGCGGTGTTGCCACCCTCCCGCGAGGTGCTGCGGTGTGTCCGCGAGGGCATCGCGGAGCGCTGCCGTGATGATTTTCTCCTTGCCGCAGGCACGACCGATGGCATAGCGGGAGTACACGGAGAGCTTTTCCCACTCCTCATCACTGCGGGAAGTGAGGTAGTGTCGCAGCTCCTTCATTTTCTCTTCCGGCAGGGAAATGCCGTTTTCCTCTGCCAGCGTGAACACCAGCGCCGCGTGAGCACTTGCCCACAGACAGGACTCTCGGGAGTCTGACCAGTAGCCCAGTCCGCCGTCTGCCAACTGGCGTTGGAAGAGTTTTTCAATGGCCTGCGTGATGACCTTGTTGGCCTCCTGCGGGCTGATGTCCTGCATGGTGGGAGAGAAGGGCGCCAGTCGGCTGTGGAAAATCCAGGGCAGCAGCCCGGAGGCCGTCTGCTCCGTGCATCCGTAGGGATAGCTCAGCACAAAATCCATGGCAGAGGCCAGATGCAGCAGCGGGTTGGCAGACATCTCCAGCTGAACGGAGCTTCGCTCGGAATCCGCCAACTCGGCAGCGGGCAGCGCGGCGAGCTTCAGCGGCTCTGCCCCGGCTGCCTGAACCAGATGGTGGGTTTCCTTGAGCACCGGAGCAGGGAAGCGCACGGGGAAGCTGCCTTCCACGGCATCACCGCCTGCGGCGGCGGTGGCTGTCCATCGCAAGGTGTTCTCTCCTTCCGTGGCGGCGGTGAAGTCAAAGAAGAGCGTGCCGGAGCTGCCGGCTTTCAGGGTGATGCTCTGCGGAGTGCCCGCTCCCTCGAGGGAGACGTGCCAGGTGTCGTCCTTGCCGGTATTATTGGTGATGGTGAGCGGGAGTCGCAGGCAGTCGCCCATGCTCATGAAGAGCGGAGTGCCGGGTGTCATCATGACCGGTTGATTGACGGTGAAATCGCCCTCAGCCTGCCCGAAGCGCTTGCCGCAGCGGCTCACGGCCACGGCAAAGACGCGGTAGGTGGTGAGGGTGTCGGGCAGTTTGGCCGTGGTGGAGAAGTACCCGTTCTCATCGGTGAGGAGGGCGGCTTGCCACACCGCTACGGGCGCAAAGTTTGTCCGCAGCCTCGGAGACGGTTCTCCCTCGGTGGCGGATTCCTGTTCGGCATCTTCCATGACCATGGGGGCCGGTGCGGCTCCGAGGGCTCTGTCGACTTCATATTCGGCACCATCCTCATCAAAGCCGGTTGCGCCGTCCATTGTCGCAGATGCGCGGACACTACCGTTTTTCGCGGAACGGCGGGTGACTTCGACAGTCGGGATTTCTCTGCCGTTCCCGATAATGCTGCCGTCCCACACGGGATAAAGCAGAGCCGGGGAAAGGGCGAACTCTGCGGAAATCGGCAGGGTGAAGCGACGGAAACTCAGCCTCGGCAGCCATTTGGCGGTGAGGCCGAGCCCCCAATCCGGAAGCTTATAGGGAGCCACGGACAGCATACCGGCATCCACGGCAAAAAGCGTGACGGCAGCATGTCCGACGCTTTCATCCGGCAGGGTGATGCGTCCTTTCAATTCCACTTCCTCCCCGGGGCGAACAGGGTTTTCCGGCAGGGAGAGCGCCACCTTCAGCTGCATTTCGGAACGGGCGATGGTGCAATCGTCCTCGCGGCTTATCCAGTCGGTGTACAGCCCCTCCTCCCCGGGAATAGTGCGGAGAAGCTGGCAGCGCACCGAGCCGTTCTCTCCTTCCTGCAGGGGAAGGGAAATCGTTTCTTCGCCGCCTTTGGCCTGAAGGATGACAGGGCGAGCCCCCCTGCGGGAATGCACCACAAGCAGCACGTCTCCCGGGCAATGGGTTTGCAGCTTCAGCCTGAGCGTTCCGTTGTCCGGCGCGACAGAAAGCCCGGTCTTTCGCTCCGCCTCACTCTCATTATCCAGAGATGCCACCCAGACGTACCAGTTGCGGCGGACTGCTAACTTGCGCCCGGCGGAATCGGTGCCGGAAATACGAATGTCGAGCATACGGACACCTGCGAGTTCCGGGCGTTTGAGGATATCGGTCAGCGGCAGGGGGACTCCGTCCGTACAGTTGGCAGGAACGGTGACATCCTGCTCCAGAACACATTGCTCTTCCTGCCGGGAGATGACGATGCCGCCGGGAAGCGCTTCCCGCTTCTGCACCCTGGCCATCGCTCGCACATGAACGGATTGTTCGCGGGTGAGGGGATTCTGCTTGGCGGCACTTTCCGTCAGCAGGAGTCGGTCGCCCTCCATTCGCGGAGTAAAGTCGGCGGCAAAAAATTGTTGGTGAACCCTCGGCAGCACCAGCTGCTCTTCCCGGTCGTTGGCGATGCTGCCGTGTACGGTTAACCATGCCGCCCCCTGCGAATCATCGGCAAACGGTGTCCTGATTTTGCCGGTGTAAGAGGCCATCCCCTGAGCATCCGTGGTCAGTCGGATGCTTTGTTTGCTGCGGGGCTCGCCCCCCTCGTCCTGCAGCAGCATCGGCTCCGAGCAAACAACTGACAGTTGGACGTCGGCGCGGCTCAGCGGCGTGCCATTAAAATCCGTGGCCTTGATGTTGACAGTGTATTGCTCCGGCAGGATGCTCGCCATCTTCAGCTCGGTATCTGCTTCAAAGGCATCTCTGCGGAAAATCTGGCAGGATACGGAAAGTTGTCCGCCGCTGATGTTTTTCTGCCCCGGAGCCGAGACGCTGATTCTGTAAGTGCCGGTGATATCTTCCTCTCCCGTGGGTAGAGAGAAGCTGTGAGCCCAGGCACCGAATTCATCCGGTGTGAGGTCCTGTTGCAGCAGCCGCTCACCATTGGGTCTGCGTACCGTCAGCGTCAGCATTTTCGTATCGGTGGGGAGGGTGCAGTCCACATCCGGAGAGATGCTGCGCAACACCCCGCGCAGGTTCACCGTGTCCCCGGGGCGGTACAGCGGTCGATCTGCCAGCATCTGCATGCGCAGGATGTTTTCCGTGTCCAGCGAGGCAGAATCCGTGGAGACAAAGGTATAATCCTCCCCGGCGCATACCAGGCATCCGCTCTTGTTCCAATCGCCGGTGCGGCAGACTCCCTGTTGGATGGGGAGTTTCCGGCCGTCTTTGTCTGTCAGTTCTCCTTCTTCCACGAATGAGCCGTCACTCAGGCGGGTGAGGAAGAGCAGCCCCTCGTCAGCAGAAGCTCGCAGGTCGGTCACATAGAGCGGGAAGTAGCGTTCCTTCTCGAACAAATCTGCTTGCAATCCGAGCGTTTCGAGCATGTACCGTATAGCCGGAGTGACTTTTTCCCTGACGCTGATGAGGTAGATACCGGGTTTGGTTTCGCCGTCGGTGAGGGAGTCGAGGTCGATGCTGATGCTGCGGGAATGCAGCAGTTCGGAGGTGTCGCCGCTGTCCACTTCGATGGTTTTCGGAGCAAAGGAACGCAGCCTTCCCGGGTACGGCTGAGCCGAGAGCCCCCCGGCAATCAGCTTCAGCTCCGTTTGGCGAATGAGCTGTCTGAGCAGCTTCAAGCTCTTTTCTCCGTTTTGTTTCGGCTGCAGCTTTTGGGTGCGTTCTTCTGCTGCCAGTCGGTACTTGAGACGTTCCAGTGTGCGGACGAATCGGCTTTGCTCTTCCAGTTGCTCCAATTTGTCCATCCCGTGCAGCGCCTGTTCCGCGCTCATGTGGTGGGCTTTCAGTTCCAGCGCTGCTACGTTGAGCACGGGGAGGATGAAATGGTGGTCGCCCTTGAGCGGAATCAACGCCGTGTCCACGCCTACCTCCGGCGCGACCGGATTGAGACTGAGGCGGTGCAGGTGTTCGCATTCGGTGGCAAGCCCGTTGGCGGCGGCCGTTCCTGCGGGGATGATGATATCCGCATCTATCGGCTCTGCCCGGCTCACCTCCAGATGCAGTGAGTCAACGGTGTCATTCGGGGCATAGGTGATATCCACGTTGCTATTCCCACGGGGAATGGCCGGGCGCCATGCGGGCTCCTCTGCGGGGGGGAGGAGGGTGAAGGTGATATCGTTCCCGTTGATGCCAAGTGTTTTTGTCTTTCCGTCCGGTGCTGTGGCTGCTTGTTGCCCGTTGGCGCGGATGATGAGATTCTGAAAGATGTCTGCGACCTGGCTTTTCCTCACGGGGGAGGAGAAGCTGATTTTGATTCGCATGCGGCGCGGGGATTCTGCCTGTTTTTCCTCCGATGGACGGGAGATGTATTGAAATACCCCGGTGCCCAGCTCACGTTCGGCGCGGTAGATGATTTCGCTCCCTTCCGGAATGCGGAAGCCGCTTTCGTCTGTCGGGACGATGCGGAAAGCCCATGTCGAGTCTGCCTCCTGTTTCTGCGGGGCTCTGGCGATGATGAATCCGGGAATCGGTGTGTCTTTGTTCACCGTGTACCAATCCACCTTATTCTCAGCCAGAATCTCCAGCGCCTGAGCGAGAAAGCCGTCTGGAATCATGCCCAGCGTGGCGGTTTCCGTTTCGGCGGGGATAGGCTCTCCGTAGGTGATGTTTTTTCCCTTGTCATCCGTGGTGCAGGAGCGAAACTCGTAGCGCATCGGCGTGCTGACGGAGAACTCCCTGGCTTCCTTGGTGAGGTAGGAATCGGGGGCGATACAGAATGCAGCCGTGGGCGTGCCGTTGATGACCCGGACATCCAATGACGGGCGCGGGCAGGAGAAGCTCCATTCCGTCTGCTCTATGGGGGCATTGCTCAGGTATGTTGCCTGTCCCGGTTTGAATGCCAGTCGGAACTTCGTGAAGACGGAGGTGCCTTCGGCAAATTCGATGTTCAGCCGATTCTGGTCCACCCAGCGGCAGGTCGGTTGGTGGTCGGCATCGCCTGTCAAATCGAATTTATCAAGCCCGCCGCCGTGCAACTCACTTTGCAGCACGACTGGTTCATCAAAACGGATGCTCAGCCGGTTTCCGTGGCATTCCACACCGGAAGCGGCTGCAACGGAGGCAGCTCCGAGCAAAAGGGGTGTCAGGTAAGGTTTCATCACTCTACCGTGTAGTTTATATCAGTATGCTTTAGGAAGCGAGAAAAAATTGTATATTCTGTGATTTATCTTACGAGAAAGGGGGCTTGGACTCCGAGTAAGCTCACTGACGCGAGCGAGGGGAAGGGGCTAGCGGCTGATGATGGTTGTATTGGGGGAGAGGCCGTAGGTCTGCGGTTCGTACATGAGCTGGGCTTCGGCGGGCGGCGCGGTGGAGGTGCCGGCGCGTTTCACGCGGGCGTAGTAGCTCATGTTGAGTAGCTCCCGCCCACCCCAGCGAGTGCAGAAGCCGCGTACTCGGTCGGCCAGATATTCCTTGTGGTCAAACCATCGACTCCACGGCTGCCAGGTCAGCTCCAGTCCGGCGGCCTGACTCGGCACATTCGGGTTGATGGCCTCCATGCAGGCGGGCAGGTAGTCCTCCAGTACGAAATATTCCAGCTCCGGCGCCGCCTTGGCACAGGTGAGAGTCACGCGCACCACATCGCCCACGCGGAATTCTGTGGCGGGTTTCCAGTTGCCCTCGGCATCTTTGATTTCGTATACGCGGGTGACCTGTAAGCCCTTTTCTGTCACGCCAGGGTATTCCGTTGTGTTTGGCAAGACGCGGAATTTCACGTTGAGGTAAGCTGTGCCCTGAGTGGTGGTGATGACGTTGGGCAGCTCACGGAGTTTTGCTGTTGCGGGCGGTGTGTAGCGGGTGATGCCGTTGCTGAGCGTCATCTGTGTGCCATCCTGCAGCTGTACGGTGGCGGAAGCTGCTTGCGAGGGTTCGAGCCGCAGGTATTCCCCCAGTGCCACGAGCATCCAGCCGCTTTGCCAGGTGCTTGCGTGGCGGTAATCACGCCCTCTGCTGCGCATCCAGTTCAGGAAAGCTTCATGGCGCTGCTGCGGGTTCTGGCGCAGGGCGGCGATGAAGCGGATATCCGTTTCTGCGCGGTGTTGCCACCCTCCCGCGAGGTGCTGCGGTGTGTCCGCGAGGGCATCGCGGAGCGCTGCCGTGATGATTTTCTCCTTGCCGCAGGCACGACCGATGGCATAGCGGGAGTACACGGAGAGCTTTTCCCACTCCTCATCACTGCGGGAAGTGAGGTAGTGTCGCAGCTCCTTCATTTTCTCTTCCGGCAGGGAAATGCCGTTTTCCTCTGCCAGCGTGAACACCAGCGCCGCGTGAGCACTTGCCCACAGACAGGACTCTCGGGAGTCTGACCAGTAGCCCAGTCCGCCGTCTGCCAACTGGCGTTGGAAGAGTTTTTCAATGGCCTGCGTGATGACCTTGTTGGCCTCCTGCGGGCTGATGTCCTGCATGGTGGGAGAGAAGGGCGCCAGTCGGCTGTGGAAAATCCAGGGCAGCAGCCCGGAGGCCGTCTGCTCCGTGCATCCGTAGGGATAGCTCAGCACAAAATCCATGGCAGAGGCCAGATGCAGCAGCGGGTTGGCAGACATCTCCAGCTGAACGGAGCTTCGCTCGGAATCCGCCAACTCGGCAGCGGGCAGCGCGGCGAGCTTCAGCGGCTCTGCCCCGGCTGCCTGAACCAGATGGTGGGTTTCCTTGAGCACCGGAGCAGGGAAGCGCACGGGGAAGCTGCCTTCCACGGCATCACCGCCTGCGGCGGCGGTGGCTGTCCATCGCAAGGTGTTCTCTCCTTCCGTGGCGGCGGTGAAGTCAAAGAAGAGCGTGCCGGAGCTGCCGGCTTTCAGGGTGATGCTCTGCGGAGTGCCCGCTCCCTCGAGGGAGACGTGCCAGGTGTCGTCCTTGCCGGTATTATTGGTGATGGTGAGCGGGAGTCGCAGGCAGTCGCCCATGCTCATGAAGAGCGGAGTGCCGGGTGTCATCATGACCGGTTGATTGACGGTGAAATCGCCCTCAGCCTGCCCGAAGCGCTTGCCGCAGCGGCTCACGGCCACGGCAAAGACGCGGTAGGTGGTGAGGGTGTCGGGCAGTTTCGCGATGACAGAAAATTTACCTTCGAAATCTGTTTTCAGCGCGGCCTCCCAGACGGCAATGGAAGAGAAATCCCGGCGCGAGCGGGCTCGTCCGTATTCCTGTTCTCCCTCTTCTCCCTCTACTTCCTCTATCGCATCTTCTTTGTCTTCGTCCTCCTCGCTGTCCTCTTCATTATCGGTGTCATCTTCGTCCCAAGCGGACGGCGTGTATTCAACTTCATCGTCCTCCCGCCAGAACTGCTCAGTATCGTCACCATCAATCCCACGTCCCGGGCCGACAATGGAGCCATCCCAAAGCTGATGCAGCAGGTTGAACGGATGCGAAAACTCCGGAGATTCTCCGTTCAGCAGGCTGATTCCCCTGTCCTCTACCAGACAACAGGAAACGCCGCCTGCTCCGAACAGCTTTACGATATCCGGCATGTATTCTTCATCCGACCGGGAATCGATAAGCATGCCGGCATCCACGGCAATGAGCGTGACCGCAGCATCTGCCGGTGTGCCGTCCGTCAGCGATACCCGCCCGCTGAGAGTCGTTTCGCCACCCGGACGTAAATCTGCATCGGGGATTTGCAAGTCAACCGAAAGCTGCATTTACGGGCGTGGTACATGGCGCTCGTCCCAACCGATATTCAGGGTGTGGTACAGATTGTCCTCCGCAGGTCCGATTTGCAGGTAACGGCAGATGAGCGTGCCTGTTTCCTCCGGTAGCAGGGGGAGCGAGATGGTTTCCTCTCCTCCTTTCACGTGGGTGGGGACGACGCGGGTACCCCGCCGCGATTGAATCAGTACCAGCGCTTCTCCTGCTGCCGGTGCATCCACTTCCACATGCAGCGTTCCCTCCTGCACCGAGCTATTGATATCTACGGCAAACTCATCTTCATCCTGCTCCTCGTTCAGGCTATCGGCATCGAAGAAATGGAAGAATTTGCCGTTGTAGGATCTGCCCTTGGCATCCGTTCCGGAGATGAGAATGCACAGAGGGTCAGATTCTTCCGCTTGTCGATAGAGCTCCTGCAAGGGAAGCTGAATACCGTTTTCGCAGTGAGAAGGTACGGTGAACTCCCGATCGAAGAGACATTGTTCGTTGGTGGTGATAAGGCTGATACAATCGGAAAAACGCCGGATTTCCTTTACAGAACCGAGGATTCGGACTCTGATTTTCTGCTCGCGGGGAAGGTAATAAGCTTCCTCTTCATCAATGGTGGGATGCAGCCGGATTCGGTCGATATCATCAAAATCAGCCCGGAAATCAGCGGAGTAAAAACACTCCGATGCTTCGCCCGCTTCCAGTACTTCCTGTCTGTCGTTGATGATGCTGCCGCAGATGCTCAGCCAGGATTCCCCCTGTGCCTTTGCGGGGAAGTCACCGGCGATATAGCCTTGCAGCCCGACTTTGCCGTGAGCATCCGTGCGGAGGGTGGTAGTGAGCGTTGATTGCGGTGTTCCGGTCTCCTGCAGACTGATTCCGGGGCCGTCAGAGTGGATGCTGACGCGAACCTCTGCGTTGCTCAGCGGTGTACCGTTCCAATCTACGGCATGCAGCTCTGCGGTGAATTGTCGGGGCTCTATTTTCGGTACATCCAGCTTCCATTCGGCGCGGAAAGCGTTGCGCCGGAAGACTTCACAGGGGATTTTCCTTTCTGCAACAGGCAGCGGATTGCTGGGCAGGCTGAGCTGCAACCGGTAGATTCCGGTGATATCCTCTTCCCCATCGGGAAGGGGAAAATGGAAGGTCCATGTGCCGAACTCATCCATGATGACATCCTGTTGCAGCAGTATTTCCCCGTTCGGACGCAACGGAGTCATCCGCGCTATGGCCTGCGGCCATACAGACGATGCAGAGCAAAAGGAGACAGAAAAAACGGTTCAACATCAGCATAGAAGTCTACACTAATGATAATCCCGCCGCGAGCAAAATCCGCAATTATTTCTGAAAAGAAGATGATTTTTTGTGGTTCAAATTTGCGGAGTGGCGACAAATCCCGGATGCAACGGAGGGGAGAGTATCACTGATTATCTCTGTACTGCGGGGCGGGCAGTTGATCAGCCTCGCTGCCGCTGCCGACCATATCCCCCACGTCCTTGAAGGTGACAAAGAGGAAGAAGGCCAGAATGATGAAGAAGAACCCGGTTTGCACCACTTCCAGTATCTTACCGCTGACGGGGCGGCGCAGGATGATTTCTGCCGTGCCGAGCACGACGTGACCGCCGTCTACGATGGGCAGGGGCAGGATGTTGAGCACGGCCAGATTGACGTTGAGCACCACGGCAAACCAGAGGATGAGACGCCAGCCATTTTCGGACTGAAGCATCTGGAAGAGGTAATTGCCGATACCGACCGGGCCGGAGAGATGCTCCATGCTTACGCTGCTGCCGGGGGCTGCTACCTTGGCGAGGGTGTCACCCATCCACTTGAGACTCTGGCTGACCTGTGATTGCGGGGAAGGGTGGGTCAGTCCCAAATCAGCATCCATCGAATTGGCCCAGTTGATACCCAGCAGCGGGTAGGCACCCTCTTTGCCCTGCCAGTTGGTGGGAATGGCGGGGGTGATGTTCACGGAGGTGCTTCCTTCCGTTCCCGGCGTTGTCAGTGTGAGCTGCATGGGTTTCCCTTCTGACGAGGCCACGGAAATGGCAGAGGGAGAGTAGATCGGTTGCCCATTCAGCGCGATAATGTGCTGCCCCTGTTTCAGTCCTGCCTTTTCAGCCGGAGAACCCGGTGTGATTTTGCCCACAATGGCGGGGGCAGAGGGGATGATGCCCACCTGGCGCATGCCGCTGCGCTGCCACCATTTGGTCTCCGGCAGCTTGTAACCGCAGGGGATAGTGAGCGTTTCCACCGTGCCGTCTGCCTTTTTGCGCTCCACGGTGAAGTTGATTTTTTCCTGCTCGCTGAGGGCTACCAGCTCGCGCACGCCTTCCATGTTGCCCATCCATTTATCGACCTTTTGACCATCAATGGCTCGGATGGTGTCGCCGGGAAGAAGCCCGGCTTCTGCGGCAGGGCTGCCGGAGGGGATGTAGCCGATGGTGGTGGTGGGCAGCTCGCTTACAGGCTTGCCGACCCCCCAGACGATGAAGGCAAAGACATAGGCAAGCAACAGAGAGAACAGAGGCCCTGCTGCCGCGATAATCACTTTATCCAGCGGTTTGAGCGGTTTCAAATCGGCGGGAATTTCGGCCTCGCCCTCAATACTCTGCATGTCTGCCAGCTGGGGCAGGGAAACAAAGCCACCCGCCGGAATCCAACCCAGTCCCCACTGCACGCCGCCGATTTTTTTCTGCCAGATGGGCTTGCCGAACCATATCTGGAAGCGGTCAATGTAAGCGCCGCGCCATTTGCCGGCCAGGAAATGCCCGAGCTCGTGCACGAAAATCATGACGTTGAAGAAGAGCACAACCAGAATGATGAGCCATGCGGTTTCGAGGTAGGAAAGAAGCGTTGCCATAGTGATTGCTGCCATTGTAACGGAGTTGCATCATGGCCGCAAGTCCGCGTCCTGACATAAAAAGGCTGCGGATGACTCTCCGATGCCGGAAATGGTGGCAGAATTATTTCCTTGCCTTTTTCTTTTTCTTCTTTTTCTTTTTGCTCTTTTGTGGGGTGTCATCGGCCTCGTCATCGGGAGCTCCCGCGTGGTCTGAGCTCAGTTCATTGATGCCTTCCATAACGATAACCTCAAAGGGTTCCAGCTCGATTTCCAGATTTTTGTCTACGTCCAGAGCTTTGCCGAGGATGTCCGGCTTGCGCTGGTCGGCAAAAGAACCGGAGAGTACGACCGTTCCCTTGTAGCCCGGCGGAATGTCCAGAATTTCGCGCAGCGTGCCATGGAGGGATTTCTTGCTGTCGGAGGAGTTGCGGAGGGTGAGGGTGCATTTTTTGCTGTTCCATGCGGCCCAGCCGTAAACGCTGCCATCTGTTCCGTCCCAGGGCTTGCCGCCGACCCAATGGATATCCGGCAGGACATCCTGATTCCGGCGAATCCAGCGGATGCAGTCGGCCAGTTCTTTCCAGAGCCGCCCGTTGTCCTGCATCATGAGGTCGCTGTCCACATACAGTTCCTGCAAGGCAGAGCCGCAACCGAACGCAGCGCGCATTTCCTTGATGCAGTTGGCCGGAGATTTGCTCATCACCTTGGGCGGGCCGTTTTTGGTGATGATGGTGCCGTGGGTCATCAGCGAGTTGATGGGACAGTATGGTGCCCCCTCCACGAAGACCTCATAGACGAGATTGTCCCGGTAGTTTATCCAGCGGTCGCGTTCATCTCCCATGCTGCCGGCCTGGCCGAAGTCGTTCTCCTGTCGCCAGACGGAGTCGGATACATGAAACCAGAACGGACTGGCCCAAGTGCCCACGGACGTGTTGATGAAGAGGTCGGGCTTCTGCTCCCGCAGGGCTTGAATAACGCTGATGATGCCTTCCGCATCTTCCGGCGCTGCCGGGCCTTTTGCATGGAACTTCGTGGAGATGCCGTCGAACTTGAAGTAGCGCATGTTGTACTTCTTCACCATATCTTTGCAGCGTCCGGCAAAGGCATTGAAATATTCCTTGTTGGAGAGCTGAAAGCTGCTGATTTTGTTGTTGGGGTGTGTCTTGTTCCAATGGCCGATTCGCATGGCCTTGGATGAGCCGTAACCGCCCACCGGGCCGAGCCATGTGCCCAGCCCGGCTTTCATGCGGGAAGCACTCTTATCCATGGCAGAGAATCCTCTGGGAAAGCCGCAGTGGAAATCCCACAGGCTGTTGAACTCATCCCACCCGTCATCAATGACAAAGCAGTCGATAGCAACCTTGTGTTTCTGAACGAGATTTTTCTGCCAGATATCCAACAGCTTCATCCACATGCTCTCGTTGGTGCGTTTGGCGGGGTCCTGGTGGTCATGCACGACGATACCGATTTCGTACCAGTCATTGTAATGCACCAGCAATTTCCAGGGCTGAACGCGCTCCCGCTCGTGGTAGGCCAGGAAGGAACGGCGCTGTTGCTGCGGGGCGAAGAGTCCGATGACTGAGGATACTTCCCATTCTTCGCCCTTGTGCAGAGTGGTGCGCCGCTTCCATGTGCCCTGTACCAGATTGTCACTGCCGTCTGCCTTTCCGGTTTCACTTTCGGCGATGGGCAGGGAAAGCTTGACCTGACCTCCGCAGGCAACGGCTCCCTGCCGTGTATTGACCCAGTAACGCAGGGTATAGGTGCCGGCAGAGGGGACTTGAATGGTGTAGGTGTTCTTTTGGGGAGAGATACCCGTGGTCCCCTGATGGATATCTTCGGCGATGAGTTGCCCCTCTTCGCTCAACAACTGGACACCCAGCAGATGCAGCCCCCCATCGCCGGAATCCTGCTGAAATATCAGCTCACATTTGCCGCCCTGGGTGAATTGGATGCTGTTTTCGCTCAATCCCAGATGTTTGATGGTCGGCCCGTCCTTTTCGGTGAAGTGTCGGCCGTATTTGGTGGTCATGCCTCCCTCCAGATGGAACGCTTCGCCGAAAGAATCCGGAGTCCAGACAGTGGCATCTCCCACGGTGACCCCGCTTCCCCCCTGACCGGAGACGCTCATGAGGGACATGGGTGTTTCCAGACCGGTGAAGAGGCGCTCATTGACAACGAGGTTGCCGTGCGTGGTGTTTCCGGAGACGGAGGCATCGCCACCGTCCTTGATATTGATGCTGAGGGGGATGATAGAATCGAACTCCACATCTCTGGCGGCTTTGATGCGGAATTCCTGGCGCAGATAGTGCGAACCGTTGCGCAGTACGGCCTGCCATTGGATGCTGAAGCTCTTATCCGGGGCGGTGAAATTGGCGCTGATGTTCTGACCGCCCAGACGTTTGGCCAGATTGACGTTTTTCTTGTCTTTTTCCAATGGGGTAACGGTCAGCTTGTCACAACTGAAATCGCCGGAGGGGTATGTTTTCCCGTTGTGCAGCTGCACGGTAAACAGGGCGGGCGTGCCGGTTACCAGCGTTTTTCCCGCTGCATCCTTGAGCGAGGAAAGGATGATTCCTTTATCGTTCTTTTGAAACTCAGCCCGAAGCACCTTGTTGCTCAGGGTCAGCTTGCCGTTGCCGTCATCGGCTGCTTCGGCTTTCCCGGGTTTGGGGCCGGGAAAATCCACGGCGGCAAAAAGCGGAGCCCCGGTCAGGAAGAGAGCTGTTCCCAGAAGAAGTGGGTGATGGGATGGAATGTTCATGATGAGGTGAGGCGGAGAGTTTTACACGACTATCGATTGACCGCGCTTATAACATATCCGTTCCCCGCTGTCAATTCGGAAGTCCCGGGACTCTTGAAAAGGAAGAGCCTCCCTCCCGCTGACGGGAAGGAGGCTCAACGGTTGGGAAATCAGATGGTTACTTCTGCAACAGCTTTTCCAGCAGCGCCTGAGAGTTATCTGCCAGCGCAGCGGGGTCTTCCAGCATGCCGGCGCGGAGCAGGGCGGTGTTGATGATTTGCCCGGCCAGCAGCTCGGCCAGCGCGGCATCGCTTTCGCGCAGCTCTGCCAGCTTCATCACGATGGGATTGTGAGGGTTAAACTCAATCTCCGGGTGGTTCTCCGGCACGTCCTGCCCCATGGCCTTGAAGTAGGCTTTTACCTCCGGGGAAAGGTCGTTTTCTCCCTGCAACGCGATGGCGGGTGCGTTCGTGACGCGATTGCCGGTGGTTACTTTGCTGAAGCGGTCTTTGAAGGTCTCGCTCACCCATCCGGTCAGGGCGGTGGCTGCGGCCTCATCCAGCCCGGGGCGATCGGGTTGGGCATCTTCGACCTCCGGCAGGTCAAGATTGGCGCGGTCAATGGCCTTGATGTCCTTGTCGGCGAACTTCATCAGGCTGTCCATCACGAACTGGTCGCCACCCTCCGTGAGGAAGAGTACCTCAAACCCGCGTGCCTTGAGTGCGTCCAGATACGGGGAGTTCTCCAGCTGAGCGCGGGAAGCCCCGTAGAGCACATAGATGTCCTTCTGGTTTTCTTTCATGCGGCTCACATAGTCATCCAGAGAAGTGAGCTTTCCGTCCTCCGTGAAGGTGGACTGGAAGCGCAGCAGCTTGCCCAGCGCATCCTTGTGCTCCCAGCTGGTGACTACACCTTCTTTCATATAGCGGCCGAACTGTGTCCAGAACTTCTCATAGGTCTCCGCATCATTTTTTGCAACACCTTCCAGATGTTTGATAAAGCGCTTGGTGATGATGCCGGAAATCTTACGCAGCAGAGAGTTGTCCTGAAGCATCTCGCGGGAGATGTTCAGGGGCAGGTCCTCGCTGTCCACCACGCCGGCCAGGAAACGCAGCCACTCCGGCAGCAGCTTCTCCGGCTTGCTGTCGATGAGTACCTTGTGGCAGTACAGCGACACCGCAGGCTCGCAGCGCCCGAAGCCCATGGCCTCCGGGTTTTCCTCCGGCACAAAGAGCACGGAGTTGAGCACAATCGGGGCATCTGCGCTGAAGTGCATGTAGCTCATCGGCTTGCTGTCCGTGTGGTGAATGAACTGGTAGAAGCCCTCGTACTCCTCTGCGGTCACGTCTTTCTTGTTCTTCATCCAGATGGCCTGCACGGTGTTGAGGTGCTCGCCGTTGAAATCGATGGGGAAGCCCACGAAGTTGCTGTACTTCTTCAGGATGTAGCGCACATGGTCAGCCTTGGAGAAGTTGGCGGCATCTTCTTTCAGGTGAATGAGGATGCTGGTGCCGCGCGGTGTGTCTGCCGCCGCCTCGCCCAGCTCATAGCCCTCGCGGCCATCGCTCACCCAGTGGACGGGTGTGGCCTCCGGCTGCCAGGAACGCGTGGTGACCTCCACCTTGTCTGCCGCCATGAACACGCTGTAGAAGCCCACGCCGAACTGACCGATGAGATCCTGCGGGCCGCCCTGATTCTCTTTCATCATTTCCAGGAACTTCTTCGTGCCGGAGTGGGCGATGGTTCCCAGAAATTCCACTACCTCGTCAGAGGTCATACCGATACCGGCATCGGCGATGGTGAGGGTGCGTGCCTCCTCATCCGTGGTGATGCTGATGCGCAGTTCGCGCTCGGGTTGGTAGACGGCGGACTCCGTCAGTTGGCGGAGACGCAGCTTCTCCAGAGCATCGGAAGCGTTGGAGACCAGCTCGCGCACAAATACCTCGCGGTCACTATAGAAAGCATGAATCACAATATCCAGCAACTGCCGGACTTCTGTCTGAAATTGGTGTGTCTGCATAGTGTTGTAGGGAAATGATTGCATCCATTGTAAAGAAAACCGCGCCACCGTCAAGATTCAATCATGGCATGCCGAACGGGAGGTTACGGGTAAAATATTCGCACTCGTTCGTTGTACAATGAGCTCCGAGCTTTGTCCTTTAAATGATAACTTGACTTGAGCGCCGGGGATGGTATGATGGGGAGCATGAACAAAGCCTCTCTCCTGTTTCTTTTCTGCTGTGCGCTGATGTCTGCGTGTCAGCCGCAAGAAGTGCAGGGGACTGTGGTCGATAAACGAATAACCTGCCCATTCTGGGGTGTTACGTACGGATGCGGATTCGAGCCGTTGAAAGAGGCAGCCGTGCTGGCTGAAATCAGGCTTAAAGAAACACTTATCCGGATATCTCCCGCCCTCAGCGGGAAAGCGGAGATTGAACACACCGGGGAGGTGACCCGCAGTTGGAGGGGAACGGCGATGCCCGGAATGCGGGTGACGGTGAGGATGGTTGCTGATTCTACGCCGTACGGCATGGTGAATGAGTGCCTGGAGACCGTGCACTCCTGCCGATATTCCGTTGACTACGGCGACCGGAAAGCATATTTATACGTGCCCGCTCATCACGAATACAGCGTTTCTGCTGAAAGTGGCGTGCTGTATCATGCAGAGGTGTCGTACTCCCCCATCTTCCGGGGAAGCGAGGCAGATGCCGCCGTGGCTTCTCTTTTTTCTCAATCCTTTGAAACAAAATAACCATGAAATCCATATTACTTACAGCCTTGTGTGCATTGTCGGTGCCTGCCGTGGTGCAGGCCGCAGATCCGGAGACGATTCCCGTAGAGGTGCCGGTGGGCGAGACCACCTGTGTGATGCTGGCGGGTAACCCCTCCACCGGTTACTGCTGGTATCCCGAGAAGAAATTCCCGAAGGATGCACCTTACAAGCTCCTTATCCGCAATGGAAAAGCTCCTGAGGGTGCCAAGCTTGTGGGTGCACCCTCGCAGATGATGGTCTGCTTCAAGGGAGTGAGAGTCGGGACTCATACGTTGCGGATGGTTTATGCTCGCCCTTGGGAAAAGGACAAAAAGCCGGCTAATGAAGTCATTTTTGAGGTTCGCGTGATAGAATGACAGAAATTCCGGCGCGAAAGCCGCAGGAATTGGCGTGTTGGACTTGCTTTTACTTAGAATCAGTGTAAAATTATCCTCTCTTAACCCCAAACCAAAACAACAAACATGAGCGACAAAGTATTATTCTTCGACACCACGCTTCGCGATGGTGAGCAGTGCCCGGGAGCTTCCATGAATCTCCGGCAGAAGCTGGAGGTAGCACGTCAGCTCGAAAAACTAGGGGTTGACATCATTGAGGCAGGCTTCCCCTGTATCTCTGAGGGTGATTTTGAGGCTGTTTCCACGATAGCCCGCACGGTGAAGAACTGCCGCATTGCCGGTCTGGCCCGTTGCGTGGAGAACGACATCCGCAAGTGCGCGGCCGCTGTTGCGCCTGCCGGTGAACGCGGTCGCATTCACACCTTCCTGGCCACCAGCCCGCTGCATCGCGAGTTCAAACTCAAGAAGAGCAAGGAAGAAATCATCGAGATGGCGGTGGCCGGGGTGACGCTGGCCAAGAGCCTGGTGGATGATGTGGAATTTTCCGCAGAGGATGCCAGTCGCACGGAGCTGGACTATCTGGCCCAGGTGGTGGAGGCGGTCATTGATGCCGGAGCCACGACGGTGAACCTGCCCGATACGGTGGGCTTTACCACGCCCGTGGAGTATGCCCGCATGGTGGAATACATTTTCGCCAATGTGCCGAACATCAACAAAGCCGTCATCTCCGTCCACTGTCACAACGACATCGGCCTGGCCGTGGCGAACTCGCTGACGGCCGTGGCACACGGTGCCCGCCAGGTGGAGGGTGCTATCAACGGTATCGGTGAGCGTGCCGGTAATGCCGCGTTGGAAGAGGTTATTATGGCTCTTTCCACCCGCCCGGAGGCTTTCGGGTTCGAGCCCGGCTCCACGCCGCACAATATCAATACACGCGAAATCGTAAAGACAAGCCGCGTGGTCTCCCGCATGAGCAGTATGCCCGTGCAGCGCTCCAAAGCCATCGTGGGTGAGAACGCCTTTGCCCACAGCTCCGGCATTCACCAGCACGGTATTCTTGCCAAGCGCGAGACCTACGAGGTAATTGACCCCGCCGTGGTGGGCTGGGGCGAGACGGAGCTGCCGCTCACCAAGCATTCCGGTCGCGCGGCGGTGAAGGCTCGTCTGGAGAAGCTGGGCTTCAACCTCTCCGAGGGTGAGGTGGCCTCCGTGTTTGAGCGTTTCAAGAAAGTGGGCGACAGCAAGAAGTTTGTCTATGATGATGACTTGGCCTCGCTGGTGGATGATTCTCTGGACACCGAGCACGGTGCCTGGAGAATGATTAACCTCCAGTTTGTGGCGGGTGCTTCTGCCATGCCCACAGCAACAGTGACGCTGGAAAAGGACGGCAAGCAGATGACGGACTGCGCCATTGGTAATGGTCCGGTGAACGCCTGCTTCAAGGCCATTGACCGTATCACGAGGAGCAAGGGTACTCTGGTGGATTACAACGTGCGCGCCACGTCTGCCGGTCAGGATGCTCTGGGTGAAGTCTCCGTGAAGGTGCAGTTCGGCGATTGTGCCTGCAAGCCGGTTTCCGGTAAGGGCGCTGCCACGGACGTGATTGAGGCCTCTGCCCGCGCCTACCTCAGTGCCGTGAATCGCAACATCACGCTCAGCCAGCTGGGAGCCAACTGCTGATGGAACCCATCCGCATTATCGTAGGTCTGGGCAATCCCGGACGCGACTATGCCGAAACCCGCCACAACGTGGGTTTCATGGTGCTGGATCGCCTTGCGCGCCGCTTCAATGTCGAGTGGAAGACCGACAAGGCGCGCAAGGGCGAGCTGGCCGCCGGGCCGGGGGTATTGCTGGTGAAGCCGCAGACCTTCATGAACAACTCCGGCGAGTGCGTGGGGCCGCTCATGCGCTATTTCAAGTTTCATCCCGAGCAGGTGCTGGTCATCTATGATGATATCTCCTTTCCTGTGGGAACGATGCGCCTACGTGCCGGCGGCTCTGCCGGCGGTCACAATGGCATGAAATCCCTCATCGCCCACCTCGGCACGGAGAAGTTTCCGCGCTTGCGCGTGGGTATCAGCGCCCCCGGTCAGAAAAATATGGTGGGACATGTGCTGGGGAAATTCGCTCCGGATGAACGTCCGCTGCTGGAGGAAGCATTGGATAAATCTGCTGAGGCCGCCTATGTTGCCTTGAAAGAGGGATTTGATATGGCGGCCAACCGCTTTAACATCCGCAAGGAAAAGAAGAAAAAAGAAAAGCCCGCGCCGGAAGAGGCAACCCCTTCCGGGGATAACCCGACCGCAGAGAATCCGGAGGGAGCATCGCAGGAAGGTGAATTGCAAGTTCAAATGCAACACTTTTTGAAAAAAATGCACTCTTAGTG
>CAYYKC010000005.1:0-28349 GCA_964471605.1 uncultured Akkermansia sp.
CCGCAGGCGAAACGGCGTTTCCTCGTTGGGTTCGATTTTTTTTGAGGCAATGCGCGGCAGAGCAAAATCCGGCCTCGTTTGCCGATATCCGTAATTCCTTCTTGCTTCCACATGTTTCGTATGGTAGAGTACAGGACGTATGATTCGCAAGCTTTCGGTAGAGGGGATAACGGTTTTTCCCACTCAGGAGGTATTCCGTTTTGCGCCGGGCATGAATATCATCATCGGCGGCAATGATTCCGGAAAAAGCCACCTCATGAAGCTGTGTTATGCTATCTGCAAGTGGAGTTGCGGCGGGAGTCGGCGGGAATTACCCGTCGTATGGGCAGAGGAGAAGCGCCTGCGGCTGGATTTGCTGCGCGTCTTCGGTACCCGTGATCTCACCGGGCTGACCTCGCGCTGCGTCAAGAACTGCACCGCGACCGTTCACGCCTCCCTCTGCGGCGAAAAAGTCCCGCCGGGTAGCGCCGAGCTGGAGTTCTCCTTTCGAGAGGGGCACGAGGAAGAAGGTCTGAAAATCCGCACCATGCCGGAACGCAGCCTGACCAACAACTCCGTTTTTCTGGCACCGCGCGAGGTGCTCTCCATCTATCCCTGCTATGTGCAGGCGGGCAAGCGCTACCCGGAGCTGCTGGATTCCGCCAGCTGGGAACTGTGCCGCGCACTGGAAACCGAGCCGACGGCGTCCCCTTCCCCGGTCATGCTCCATGTCACACAACAGATTGAAACGCTGTTGAGCGGTAAGCTGCTGCGCATTAACGGGCGTTTCTTCCTGCAACGCCCGGGGCAGGAACCGCTGGAGCTCAACCTCGTGGCAGAGGGCTTCAAACGCATCGGCACTCTGGGACTGCTCATCGGCAACTGCACCGTGCGCCCGGGCACCTGCCTGTTCTGGGATGAACCGGAAATGAACCTCAACGCCCAGCATTTGCCGCGGCTGGTCAACATCATGATGACGCTCTGCCGCGCCGGAGTACAGCTGGTGCTCACCACCCACAGTCTCTTCCTGCTGCGCGAGTTATCCATTCAGCTGGCCGACAGGAAAAATCGGGGTGTTGACAGGCGCTTCTTCGGGCTGCAAACACCGCAGATTGCCGGAACCGGGGTACGGGTCAGCGCGGCAGATGAACTCAATCGGCTGGATCACATTGCCAGCCTGGATGCCGAAACCGAACAGGCAGACCGCTATCTGAGCCTCGTTCCCAACCTTTTTGCTGAGGAATAATCGTGTTTCAGGCCGGTACAACATGCGTTGAGGGTGTCCACCGCTTCCACTTCGATGCGGGATACTACGTCTGCCGCTTTGAATGCTCGGAGTTCTACTCGCACAACGCCCAGAACTTCTGCAACAGCTGCAAGGAGATGGACTTCGTCCTCTACCACCCCGGGAAAAAAGAACTCTGGCTGGTGGAGGTGAAGGACTACCGCTTCAATGCCCGCCCCAAGGTGAGTGAACTGGTGGAAAAGCTCTGCCGCAAGGTGCGCGACTGCCTGTTCCTGCTGCGCACCGCCGCAATCTGCGCCCCGGAGGAAGAGCCGGCGGAGGGCATCTCTCTGCGCGAGATGGCTCGCATGAGCTTGCAGGCCAAGCACATCCGTCTGGCATTCACCATTGAACTGGGCCGCACCGGGCTCTTCCCGCCGAAATCCATTCTGGCTACCATTCACGACCTGTTGTACCGCCAGCTGCAGTTCATTGACCCGCAGATGATCTGTGTGCCCATCACCACCTCCGGAGAACATGCCCCCTGGACCGTTTCCCCCGCCGGAAACGAGCATTCATCGCGCATTCGGAAGCGTATGGAGGAAGCCCGCGCCGCCCGGGACAAGGAAGAAAAACTGCGTACGGAAATGGCGCGCCACAAGGAAAAAATGGAAGCCAAACGGCGCAGAAAAGCCCGCAAATCCTCCATTCCCCTCTGGAAACAGCGGGCGCAGGAGCGAGCCGACGGCAAAACGGGCACCCATGCAGACCGACGTAAAACCACAACCAACACCACCGCCACATGACCAAGCTCCGCCTCATCCTTTCCCTGCTGGTTATCAGCCTGCTGAGCGCCCTCATCTTCATCCCCGACTGGTTCGAAGACCCGCGCGAACTCGCTCCGGGCGAATGGCAGGATTCCGGCCGGAAAGGCAAGGTGGAGGTAAGCGAAAACGCCGTTCACCTGCTGGGTTTCGGGCCGGAGGAACCCATCCGCTATGAATGGCTGCAAACGGATGATGAGCCCTACACCATGCAGCTCACCTACGGCAGCTACACCGTTGTGGCAAATATCACGTTCAACGGCAGGGACGAAGTCATCGCCGAGCTGGATGTCATGGACAAACTCCCGAGTGCCGCCGCCGACATACTCCGCAAAAAGAACCGCAGCGCCGGAAGGCCGGAAAACGAGTTCCGCCTGCTTTTCCGCAGAGTACAGCCGAAAAAATAGTGCAAACAGCGGCAAAATGGGCAGGTGCGGCAATTTTATCTTGAAACCGCACCATTTTTGCGTTAAAAAGATGGTGTTAATTTTCGACTTAACACTAACTCACACCAGATAACACCATCATGGAAACAACATTCAAGATTCATGGTCTCTGTGCTGCCACGCACACCCCGATGAACGCCGATGGCTCCTGCAATCCCAATGCAGTGGACGCTCAAGCTAAATTCCTGGCCAGCCAGGGTATCAAGTCCGTTTTCATCACCGGCTCCACCGGTGAATCCGCCCACATGCAGCTCACTGAGCGTAAAGAAAACATGGCCGCCTGGGGCGAGGCAGGTAAGAAGTACGGTATCGATGTCATCGTCCACACCGGCGGCAACTGTGTGTACGACGGTCGAGAGCTGGCTGCCTACGCAGCCGAATGCGGCGCTACCGGCACCGCCAGCAACTCCCCCTGCTACTTCAAGCCCGGCAGCATCGACCTGCTGGTAGACAGCCTTGCCGTGGCCGCTTCCGGTGCCCCCGAGCTGCCCTTCTACTTCTACGACATCCCCGTGCTGACTCACGTGGGCTTCAACCCCTGCAAGATGATTGAAGCCTGCGCTGCCAAGATTCCGAACTTCGTGGGCGTGAAGTTCACCAACCCGGATCTGGCTCTCTACATGGATGCCCTCAACTACGACGGCGGCAAGTACGATATCCCGTGGGGTGTGGACGAATGGTTCCTGGGTGCCTACGCCACGGGTGCCAAGGGCGGTGTTGGTTCTTCCTTCAACTACGCTCCCAAGCTGTATGATGACATCATGAAGGCCGTGGACGCCGGCGATCTGGCAGAGGCTCGCCGCCTCCAGCAGCTCTCCGTCACCATGATTAACATCATCGCCGGCAAGGGCTACATGGGTTGCTGCAAGTACCTCATGAGCGAATGGACCGGCGTTGACTTCGGCCCGGCTCGTCTGCCCATGGGCAAGCAGGACAAGGCCACGCTGGAAGCGCTCAAGAGCGAGCTCAAGGCCATCGGCTTCTACGATTGGGCCATCTACAAGTAAAGATTCAACCTCTGCCTCCTCATGGACACAAAAGCACTTGGCGAATTCTACAAAGACAAGCTGCTCAATGAGGTAGAACCGTTCTGGTTCCCCCGTTCACTGGACACAGTGAACGGGGGGCTCTACCATTGCTGCGCTGCAGACGGCACACTGGTGGACACCGACAAGAACGTGTGGGCACAGGGTCGCATGGCCTGGATGCTCCTTACCTGCTACAACAGCATTGAAAAACGCCCGGAGTGGATGCAGTACGCAGAAAGCGCCCTCAAGTTCCTTGAGGAAAAATGCGTAGACCCCTCCGACGGCCGCATGTACTTCCACATGACGGCAGACGGCACGCCCATCCGCAAGCGCCGCTACGCCTACAGCGAGTGCTTCGCCGCCATCGCCTGGGCAGCCCACTACGGTGCCACCGGCGATGCCCACAGCGCGGAACGTGCCCGCCACTGGTTTGACATCTATGCCGACATCTTCTTCACCCCGGGCAAGATGCCCCCCAAGAGCACCGGAAATCGCCCCGGCGAAAATCTGGGCTGCCGCATGATTATGATTGTCACAGCGCAGGAGCTGCGTCGCTACCTGGGTGATGCCGATGGCTTCTACACCGGCTGGATTGACCGCTGCATCGATGATTTACAGCGTCTCTTCCTGCACGAGGACATCAAGGCCGTGCTCGAAAACGTAGCCCCGGACGGTTCCGTCATCGACCACTTCGACGAACGCATCCTCAACCCCGGCCACGATATCGAAGGCGGCTGGTTTGTGCTGGAGGAAGCCCGCTATCGCGGCGGCGACAAGAAGCTCATCGAAATCGGCTGCAAGATGATTGACTGGGCACTGGCTCGCGGCTGGGACAAGAAGTACGGCGGCCTGCTCTACTACACGGACGTGTACAACAAGCCCGTGCAGGAGTACTGGCACAACATGAAGTTCTGGTGGCCGCACGATGAAGCCCTCATCGGCACCTGTCTGGCCTACGTCATGACCGGAGATGAAAAATACGCCGAGTGGCATCAGCGCATCCATGACTGGGCTTTCGAGCACCTGCAGGACAAGGATCACGGCGAGTGGTTCGGCTACTGCAATCAGGACGGCACGACCACTAACGGGCTCAAGGGTTCCATGTGGAAGTCATTCTTCCACCATCCGCGTGCGCTCTGGTGCTGCGCCCACTACTTCGGTGCCATTCCCGCACCGGAAACAAAAGCTTAATTCGACCTACAACATTCCATGATTATTGGTATTCTCAATTCCGGTGGTGACTGCCCCGGTATTAACGCAGTAATTGAGGGCTACGTCTCCGCGGCATACCGCCGCGGATGGCGAGTCATCGGCTTCCACGATGGGTTCGAGGGTCTGCTGCCTGTAGCCGGCGGGCGTCGCTACGAAGTCCTTACGCCCATGAAGACCCACCAGATTCGCTCACAGGGCGGCACCATGCTGGGTACCACCAACACGGGCAACTTCAAAATCAACACCAACAAGCTGGGCCGCCGCTCCATCGACCCGGAAATTCTGGCCAAGGCCAAGAAGACCATTTCCGCTCTCGGTCTGGAGGCTCTGGCTGTGGTGGGTGGTTCCGGCTCCGCACGCACCGCCAGTCTGCTGGCAGAAGAAGGTCTGCCGGTGATTTCCATTCCCAAGACCATTAACAACGACCTCTGCCCCGACACGGACTACACCTTCGGTTTCCAGAGCGCCGTTTCCGTGGTATCCGAATCCATTGACCGCATCCGCACCACGGCCAATGCGCACCAGCGCATGATGGTGGTGGAGGTGATGGGTGACCTCTCCGGCTGGATTGCCCTGCACAGCGGCATCGCCACGGCGGCAGATGTCGTTCTCATCCCGGAAATCGAGTTCGATTTGCAGGACGTTGTCGACTGCATCAAGGCCCGCAAAGCTGCCGGCCAGCGTGAAATCATCGTGGTGGTGGCCGAAGGTGCCAAGCTCAACGGCAAGCTCATCACCGTGCTCAACAAGGATAACGGTGAAGAACGACTGGGCGGCATCGGCAACCGTCTCTCCCGCATTCTGGAGGAGGAAACGGGTATCGAGACCCGCTACTGCGTGTTGGGACACACCCAGCGCGGCGGTTCTCCCTGTGCTTTCGACCGTATTGCCGGTCTGCGTTTCGGCGTGGAAGCCGTCAAGCTCATTGAAGAACGCAAGTTCGGCACGGCCCTCATTCTCAACGGGGCGAATGTCGATACCGTTCCCATCGAGGATGCCGTGCGCTCCCTGCGTCTGGTTAACCCGGATAGCCAGATAGTTGCGACAGCGCGCGATTTGGGCATCATATTCGGCGATCGACCGCCAGAAGCGCTGATGAGCGACCACAAGAAGGAAGCTTCTGAGGGCAAGAAGCCTGCCCGCAAGGCCAGCAAATCCAAAGAGGCAAAGTAAGTACCAAGAATGAAAAGAATCCTCAAGTGTTTCTGCCTGTTGGCAGCTGTTGCGAGCAGCGTTCTGCTGAACGCCTGCACCGGATACGTAACCCCCGACCAGACCACCCCCAGCTATGTGGCACTAGAAGTGTATTCCGGTCGCATCCTCTATTCGTCCAACGCGAATGAGCGGCGCCCCATCGGCATGCTCTCCAATCTGGCCACGGCCACCGTGGTGCTGGACTGGGTGCGTGCCCACAACGTAGACCTCAACCGCATGATTACCGTGCCGGAGGAGGCCGTGCGCTGGCAGCGTACCAACCTGCTGAAACTTCGTCCCGGAGAGAAGCTTTCCCTGCGTGATGCCCTCTATTCTGCCCTGCTGTGGGATGACAGCGCCTGTGCCACCACCGCGGCTATCGCCTGCGGGCAGGTGCTCAGCGAGTCAGACCCGGAGGGCGCGTTCATTTCCGAAATGAACAAGCTGGCCCTGCGACTGGGCATGACCTCCACCCGATTCAAAGGAACCAACGGAGCCGTCATCACCCAATCCACGGCACGCGATATGGCACTGCTGGGCATGTATGCCCTCACCAAGCCGGATATGCTGGCCATCACCTCACAGCGATATGTGACGGCCAACATCTACTCCCCCCTGGGAGTCCGCACGGTTTCCATCCGCAACAACAACCGCCTGCTGCCCACTGCAGACAATGTGGACGGGCTCAAGGTAGCCAGCTCACGCAGCGCCGGTTGCTGTCTCATGGTCACCAACAGCCGGGCCTCGGTCAAACGCACCAACCCGGTCAACGGACAACCCGGCACCTATGGGCAGCGACTGCTCGTCGTCATGCTCGGCATGCCCAACAGCAGCACCCGCTACAAGACAGCTGCCAAGTTCCTGGCCAACGGCTGGGACGCATGGGACGCATGGCTTCCCTCCAACGACTATCAGGATCATTCCAAGTTCATCATCCTTCCTAACTAAACATCTCTCATGAATATCGGTATACTCAACGCCGGCGGCGACTGCCCCGGACTCAACGCCGTGATTGAAGGTGCCGTGGCTGCTGCAACAGCCCGCGGCTGGAAAGTCTACGGCTTCTACGATGGCTTTGAGGGGCTGCTCTCCACGCCCGAAAACGAGCGCTGGCGCATCCTCACCCCGGAAAACTGCCACAACATCCGCTCCATGGGCGGCACCATCCTCGGCACCGTCAACAAGGGCAACTTCACCGTCAAGAGCGGTGTGGGCGGTCGCATGCAGATTGCGGACGATGTGTTGCAGCGCAGCAAGGACACCGTCAAGCGTCTGGATCTCTCTGCCCTCATCGTGGTGGGCGGCGACGGCTCCCAGACCATCGGCCTGGAGCTCCGCCACATCGGCCTGCCCATCGTTGGCGTGCCCAAGACCATTGATAACGACCTGGGCTCCACGGACTACACCTTCGGCTTCTGGACCGCCGTCTCCATTGTGAGCGAAAATCTGGATCGCCTGCGCACCACAGCCTGCTCCCACCAGCGCATGATGGTGGTGGAAGTCATGGGCCGCCACGCCGGCTGGATTGCTCTCTACGGCGGTATCGCCGGTGGTGCAGATGTGATTCTGCTGCCGGAAATCGAGTTCACGCTGGAAGACATCGTCCGCAAGGTGGAACTGCTGAAAGCTCTCGGCCAGCGCGAAATCATCGTCGTCGTAAGCGAAGGCGCCAAGATTGGCGGCAAGCTGCTCACCCTGGACGAGGAAACCAAGGGCGAGGTGCGACTGGGCGGCATTGCCTCCTTCCTGTCCACCAAGCTGGAAACCATCACCGGTATCGAGACCCGTTACTGCGTGCTGGGCCACATCCAGCGTGGCGGTTCCCCCATCCCGTTTGACCGCGTGCTGGGTGTCCGCTGCGGCGCAAAGGCCATCGACCTCATCGAGGAGGGCAAGTTCGGCGAAACCGTTGCCCTGCACCGCGTCGACATGGTTTCTATGCCCATCGAGGATGCCGTCCGCACCCTCCACATCGTGGACAGCCAGAGCCAGCTCGTGGAAGCCGCTCGAGAAATCGGCATTTCCTTCGGCGACGCCTCCAGCTGACGCAGCCTCTGATACGACATTTCCATTCCGCCCGCCGCAGCGCTCACCCCGCTGCGGCGTTTTTTCGTCATTCGATACTTCTCTAAAAGAATTTCCGTAATGCCGACTTCATCCTCAAAGGAAAGTTGATAAATGAATAGCGCCTGATTGTTCGAACGAATCGGAACAATCAGGCGCTGCAAGGAGTCGGGATAATCGGGCCGGTTTCAGAATCGGACTCTATCATCAACGGTGCCTGCGGCTCTCCTTTCTATGGACGGCGCAGCGTCGCTCGTGGCGATCCATGTGCTGATGCGCCTTTTTATCGTGCTGATGCTTTGCCTGTTTGACGTGATGCCCTTGGTTATGTCCGCCGGACAGGCACAAATGCACCGCGTTTCCGAGATTCAGATGCAGGCCTGCGGCTTCAGCCTTTTGTCCTGCTGCTACACAGCATGCTACGCATGCCACCATTGCCATTTGTACTAATCTTTTCATATTTGTTGTACCGGGCTTCATGCCCTACATCTGTACAAGCGCAGCAGAAAAGATTTTTTATTTATAATTTTGTAACTTTTTCTTATTTTTAACAAAGAAATATTACAATTTGCAGCCGAAGACCTCGGAAGCACGACCACTTGCTTCCAGCACGGCGCGGCGCTCCGGGGGAAGAGATTCGCGGGACAAGGGGGCATAGTGGAGACGGTCGCGGAAGTAAGCGACAGCGCTCTGCGAGATGGCAAAGATGCTGTCGAAGCCCTGCTGCCGGGCCAGCGTCTCCACAAAGCGGCACATGGCCTTGCCGTAGCCGTGGCCCTCGTAGTTTTTCTTGATGAAAAGGCAACCCAGCTCGGCACAACGGTGCTGAGGGTAGGGATAGAGCGCCACGCAACCGACAATGGTGCCGTCCAGTGTATAGACGTAGTAGCTGCCGAGGTGGTCGCGGATGTTCTCATAGGAACGGTGCACCAGTTTGGAGTCCACCATGCAGCGGGCAATCATGGAGAGCAGCTCCGGGATATCCTCCTCGCGCAGCGGGCGTATTTCGCGATAGGAGTCGGTATGCACCATGGTGCCCACCCCTTCCTCTGAGAAAAGCTCATCCAGCAGCACGCCGCGCCGCAAGCCATCCAACAGATGCACACGGGGAATGCCACGGCGACAAACGGCTGCCGCCGCGCGTAAATCATCCGGCGAGGAGCATTCATCGGCACGAGCCTCCACATCGCGTTCCGGTATAGCAAAAATAGGCTGTCCATCCAACTGGGGCACCCCGGATTCCATCAGGCAGATGAACTTATCCGCCCCCAGGGAAACAGCCAGTCGCACGCTGCCCTCATCGTACCGCCCGCATGCACCGGAGGGTACAATAGCCACCTGACGGCGCTCCACAATCTCAGCAACGCGAGCAAAGGCGGCTTCCCCCTCTGTCAACGGCAGTTCTGCCAGAGCGGCGTGGATCTCGCACTCACCGGCACGCCGCACGAGAGCGGAAGCATCCTTTCCCTCTGCCACCAGCACCAGACGCACGCCGATTTCGTGCAGGGCATCCGCATCCAGCAGCGCATCCACCAGCTCCGGCGCTTTCAGCAGAGCGGCAGAGACGTGCACCACGAACAGTCGCCCGCGGAAATACGGGACGTATTCCAATGCGGAGCGAACGTTCATGGGCGTCTTTTCTATCGGGAATTATCAGGCGCGGGGGGCTTCATCCTCCTCTGCCACGGGCATGTGACCGGAATCGATGGAGCCGATGGTAACACCGTCATCCTCCGCAGGCATCATTTCCGGGGAAACCATCACCAAATCGCCGGAACCTTCCGGGCGCTTGATGTTGACAAAAGTCTTCTTCTTTTTGGGCAGCACCATCTTCTTCTCACTGCGGGGCACGGTGGTTTCCATGGCACCACTGATGGATTCACCCATGACGGGAAGCTCCGGCATCTCCGGCAGCGGGAGTGTGTCCTCCGGCTCGGAAGCCTTGGGGGCGAGCCCGGCCAGTCGCTCGCGGAGCGCGGACAACAGATCACCATTGCCGAGAATGTCCATGACATCGGAGTCCTCCTCCGCCGCATTGCTGGCGGGGAGAGAAGCGAGGAAGTCCTCAAAGGCGGAGAGGTTGGTGGTGGAACGGAACATGCCGTTGAGGATTTCGAAGTTGATGTTGTTCATCAGCGTTTCGAAAATTTCGTAGGCCTCGCGCTTGTATTCCACCAGCGGGTCGCGCTGTCCCTGAGCACGCAGGCGCACGCCTTCGCGCAGGGCATCCATATCCGTGAGGTGCTGCTGCCACAGCTTGTCAATGGCCTGCAGCATGATGGAGCGCTCCATCTGGTCCACACGGTCGGCGCGCTCGCCCTCAATCTTCTTCTCATACATCTCTCGCACCTTGGCGATGATGATTTCTGCCACATCCTCCGGGCGCTTGCCCTTGAGGTCGGCTTCCTTCTCGCTCCAGCCCATGGGGAAGGTGGAGTTAATCCACTGGAGGAGGTCGGTGTAGCGAACGGTACCGGTGTCATCCTCGTTGAGGTAGACCTCACACTTGGCGTTAACACCCTCCACCAGAGCATCATAGAGCATCTGGCGGGGTTCCTCGCACAGCAGGGCATCGTTGCGCATGGCATAGACGATGAGACGCTGCTGGTTCATGACATCATCGTAGTCCAGCACGTGCTTACGCCACATGTAGTTGCGCTGTTCCACGCGCTTCTGTGCACCCTCGATGATGCGGTTCATGAGGCGATTTTCCACGGCCTCACCCTCCTGCATGCCGAAGCGATCCATCATCTTGGTCATGCGCTCGCTGCCGCCGAAGTTGCGCATCAGGTCGTCCTCAAAGGACAGGAAGAACTGGGAAGCACCCGGGTCACCCTGGCGGGAGCAACGGCCACGCAACTGGCGGTCGATGCGGCGGGACTCATAGCGCTCCGTCCCCAGAACGAAGAGGCCGCCCAAATCCGCCACGCCCTCGCCGAGCTTGATATCGGTACCACGGCCGGCCATGTTGGTGGACACGGTCACAGCACCGCGCTGACCGGCACGGGCGATAATCTCGGCCTCGCGCTGGTGGTTCTTGGCGTTCAGCACCTCGTGCGGCACGCGGGCATACTTGAGCATGCGGGAGAGCGTCTCAGACGCATCCACGCTGGCTGTACCGATGAGAACGGGCTGGCCCTTCTTGTGCAGCTCCACAATCTTGCCGACCACAGCGTTGTATTTCTCGCGGCGGCTGCGGAAAATAAAGTCGTTGGCATCCTCGCGAATGCAGGGACGGTTGGTGGGGATGGGCAGCACGTCCAGCTTGTAGATATCATGGAATTCGGCCGCCTCTGTCTCAGCCGTGCCGGTCATACCGGCCAGACGGCGGTACAGACGGAAGTAGTTCTGAATGGTGATGGTGGCATAGGTCATGTTCTCTGCCTCCACTTCCACGCCTTCCTTGGCCTCCACGGCCTGGTGCAGGCCATCGCTCCAGCGGCGACCCGGCATCTCGCGACCGGTGTTCTGGTCGATGATGACCACCTTGTCATCCTTGACCACATACTCCACGTCTTTTTCGTAGATGGTATAGGCCTTGAGCAGCTGGCTGGTGGTGTGCAGGCGGGCGCCCGTCTCATCCAGACGCTTGAGCAGAGCCGTCTTGCGGGCTTCTTTCTCGCGCTCGGTGAGCGTCTCGTCCTCATCGATATTCACGAACTCCGTGCCGATATCCGGCAGCACGAAAGCCTCCGGGTGGCCGGGGCTGATAATCTCGCGCCCCTTCTCCATGAGATCGGCATCATGAGTCTTCTCATCCACAGTGAAATAGAGTTCTTCCTTGAGCTTGAAGAGCTCCAGCTTGCGGGGGTCCTGATAGAGAAAGAGTTCATATTTCTCCACCATGCGGCGGAATTCGGGATCCTGCTGGGAGCGCATGTAGGCGCGGTTACGGGGCTGCCCCAGCTTGACCTTGAAAAGGCAGCGGCCGGCGCCCTCCGTATCACCCTCTTTAGCCAGCTTGTTGGCTTGCTCCATGAGGGAGGTGCAGAGTTCTATCTGCTTGCGCACCACCTTTTCAATGAGCGGCTTGAGGGTATCGTACTGCTGCTCGCGCTCGATGACAGCCGGGCCGGAGATGATGAGCGGGGTGCGAGCCTCGTCGATGAGAATGGAGTCCACCTCGTCGATGATGGCGAAGTAGTGCCCGCGCTGCACCTGAGCCTCGCGGCTGGTAGCCATACCGTTGTCGCGCAGGTAGTCGAAACCGAACTCGGAGTTCGTGCCGTAGGTGATGTCGCACTGGTACTGGCGGCGGCGCAGGTCACTGGGCATCATGCTCTGGATGCAGCCCACGGTCAGGCCGAGGAAGGAGAACAGGGAGCCCATCCACATGGAGTCACGGCGGGCCAGATAGTCATTCACCGTCACGACGTGAACTCCCAGACCGGTGAGGGCGTTCAGGTATACCGGAAGCGTTGCCACGAGGGTCTTACCCTCACCCGTGGCCATTTCTGCAATAAAGCCGCGATGCAGAGCGATACCTCCCAGCAGCTGAACCTCGAAGTGCACCATATCCCAGCGAATGGGCGTGCCGCAAACATCCACATCCTTGCCGCAAAGGAGCTTGGCACCGCTCTTGACCACGGCGAAAGCCTCCGGCAGAATTTCCTCCAGATAGCGGGAGCGCATGCGGTCAAACTTCGGCTCGATCTCCACCCATGCTTTCTTAGCGGCCTCAATGGATTCGACCGTTGCCTCAACTCTGGGCAGCTTGGGGAATTCTTTGCTAAGGGATTCAAAACGGGTATTGAGGGTGTCGGCCACCTGCTCCAGCAGCTGCGGAGAAGCTGAGAGGATGACGCCGCGCGTCGGCAAATCCATCGGCGTGAAACGGTGCAGATACGCCTGCCACTCGCGCGTCTTGCTCACGAGGAAATCCTGCCCCTTACCCTCCCAGGACTTTTCGATATCAAGAATTCGGCGCACAACGGGTTTGAGTTTGCGCACCTCACGCTGGTTCTTGGAACCCACGATTTTATTCAGAATCCACTTAATCATAATACTGGAAAATTGTTGTCTACACGCCTCACGCGACCCCGCAGCGAATGCGGGGTGCGGCATTGTAACACAGGCTTGCCACTTTGGCAAGCCTGCACGAAAGAGTTACGAAAAAATGACACGCAGCACTGACCATCAGTCGCCCGGAGGTGTCGGAAGCTCGTTCTGCGGCGTTTCCGGGCTGGGCTGAGATGACCAGACATAGCGCACGAAAATAACCTTGATGGCCGCTGTGAGCGGCACTGCCAGCAGCGCACCCACAACACCGCCAATGACATAGCTCCAGAACAGGACGGAGAACATGACGGTGAGGTCGTGCATGCGAACCCGGCTGCCCACGATTTTCGGTTGCAACACCCAGCCGTCGAACTGGCTAACGCAGGCGAAGATGGCGGAAACGATAACGAGGTGGGTCACGTCCTGCCAGGTAAACCAGGCAATGAGCATGGCCGGAATCCAGGTACTGATCATGCCGATGTACGGAATGATGCCCAGCACCGCCGCCACGGCCGCGATGGTGATAGCGTACGGAAGGCCCAGTATTTTGAGCGCAATGGCCAGAATGATGGCATCCACCACGCTCACCAGCATCTGCCCGCGAATGAAGGAGATGATGTAACTGTTAATCTCCTGAAGCGTCTGTACCAACTCCTCGCGGAAGGCAGACTTCTGCAGGGGGAGGATGGAGTGCCAATTATCGGCAATCTGCTTGCTCTCCAGCAGGAAATAGAACAGGAATACCGGCACCATGATGGCACCGATCACAAACATGCCCATGCCGGAGAGCGCACGGGAACCGGCGGTCAACCACTCCACCAGACGCTCCGTCAGATAACTGGAATTGAACTCCAGAATGGCGGTCAGTTTCCCGGCATAGGTAGTTTCCTCAGAGAGAGCCTGATAATCCTCCTGCGACAGCTCTGCCTTGCGGGCATCCTTGAGCACTTTGCCATAGAGCATATCAACCCCACGCTGCACCAGGCTGTTATTCTCCAGGTAATACTTACCTGTTTCCACAGCGCTGTTCTGAATCTGCTCCCGCTTGCTGATGAGCTCACCGGTCTGCTCCACAAGCGGCGGCACTATCGTTAACCCGAACCCCGTCAGCAACACACCACAGCCCAGCATCACCACCAGCACCGCCCCCAGCCGCGGTTTCACCCAGCGCTGCACCAGACGCACGCAGGGCGAAAGCAAATAAGCCAGAATCCCCGCCAGCACCACCGGCAGCAACACCGGTTCCAGCAGCACGAACAAGGCACCAAAACCGAACAGGAGGGCTATGACCAACGCAACGATCACCACTAACGACACACCGGTGAGCGCCATCCAGCAAGCAGACTTCTGGAATCGGGTAGGGGTAGATTTTACTTCCGAACTCATACGGTCTATAGTATACCTGCCCCTGCGGTAAGTCAACACGAAAAGAAAGTGACAAAGCAGTAAAATGCCTTGACTTTTGCCCCTGTTCGCGTGTATAGTGCGCGCGATGAGTCAACAGCGCATACCACAGCTTACCCTGCCTACGAATGACTACGGGCAGATGCAGAATATGAGCAACCGCCGCCTGATAAGCGTGCTGCGCGAGGCCGTATTGTCCCCGGAGCGCGTCTATCGCTTTTCTCCCCGCCCGCCGGAAAAACACGATGCATACACCATCTGCCACCGCCCGGGCTGCATTGATATTCACCTGTATGCCGAGGGCGCAGAAATTTTCTGCTGCAAATTCGTACCGGCGAGGGAGTACTAATCATGGATGTCTTCTCCACCTGCTGGAACAGCTCACGCCATACGGACGGCGGGGCTATCTGCGATGAAATTCGTGAGCTGGGGTTTGAGTATATCGAGGCCTCGCACGGGCTGTCTGTCTCCAAGATGGCCGGTATCATCAAAGCGGTGGATGAAAAACGCATCCGCGTTGCCGGGGTGCATAATTTCTGTCCAGCACCGATTGAGGTGCTGGCCGATGCTCCGGATGCCTATCAATTCACCTCTCACCGCCCTGCGGACAGAGAACGGGCACTGCTTCTGACGCGCGAGACTCTCCTGATGGCAGCCAGGCTGGAGGCAAAGTATGTGGTGCTGCACATGGGCTCCGTAGCTCTCATGAAAGGCCGCCGCGCCACGAGAGAGCTGGAGCACATGGTACGCAGCGGGTTACGCGACACCCGGGAATATGCAGAGGCAAAAGGCAAGTGGGTACGCAAGAGGAAGCAGCTGGGTCCCCTGTATCTGGAGCGCGCCCGCCAGGCGCTGCATCAGCTGACAGAAGAGGCTGCCAAGCTGGGCTTGGTGCTGGCGGTCGAGGGACGCAGCCACTTTGAGCAGGTTCCGGGAGAATGGGAGATGCTGCCGCTGATGGAGGAGTTCCGCGACAACCCGAACGTGGTGTACTGGCATGATTTCGGCCACATTCAGCGCAAGCACAATCTCTTGATGCTCCACCACGAGCAATATCTCCGGCAACTGCAACCCTTCCTGTATGGGGCACATGTGAACGATGTCCGCTGGCCCTCGCGCGACCACCGCGCGCCGTTCCTCGGCGGGTGTGTGGATTTCGGCACTCTGCTCCCCCGATTCTTCCGTAAGAGCATGCCGCTCACCTGGGAGCTTTCCCCATCCATTTCTCGGGAAGATATCCTGAGCGTCAAAGAACGCTGGGAAGCGCTGACAGCAACCCTCCCCGATTAAATCACCCCTCTGCCAGCCAGCTGCAGAAGCGCTCTGCCCAGGGGCGGGAAATACCGGGAATACCGGCGATATCTTCGGGAGAGCATTCCTTCAGCCTTGCTACGGAATGGAAACGTTTCAGCAGGAGCTCTTTTCGACGAGTCGTCATACCGGGATAGGCATCCAACCTGCTTTCGCGCACCCGACGACGCACCAGCAGTTCATTATAATTATTGGCGAATCGGTGCGCTTCATCGCGCAGTCGCTGTAACAAGCGCAGCGCGCCTGAATCGTGGCTGAGAACGATAGGCTCTGACTCCCCGGGCAGGAAAATCTCCTCATCGCGTTTGGCCAGTCCTACAACGGGCATCTTCTCCAGTCCAATTTCCTTCAACACCTCACAGGCAACGGAAAGCTGCCCCTTGCCGCCGTCCACCACCACCAGATGCGGCACCGTAATGGGGGCTTTTCCCTGCTCGCTGAGTTGGCGCAGCCAGGAATAAGTGTCCACATCCTGCGGTTTATCAAACAAATGTCTGCTCTCGTTCACGATGCGGGAATAACGCCGCCGCACTACCTCCAGCATGGAAGCAAAATCATTCTGCCCATCCACGCCGCGTATGCGATACCGCCGGTAGGCAGCATTGTCCGGGCGTCCCTTGCTGAAACGCACCATGGATGCCACAATGTGATTATCCGACAGGTTGGATATATCAAAACACTCCATCACCGCCGGGGGCTCTGCCATGCCCAGCGCCGCAGCCAGTTCCGCCAAATCCTTATCCGGGTCAACGGTACCGGGCAAATCTGCCATGCCGCGAGCAAAGCGGCGGGCGGGCTCCAGCGTTTTGAGGATATTTTCACGCACATCCCGCAAACGGGCGGCTTTTTCGAAATCCAGCGCTTCTGCGGCGGCAGTCATCTCTGCCGTGAGCGCATCAAGATGCTCCTTGCGCCCCCTGCCCTCCAGCAGCCCCAGCGCCATGTCGAACTGCTCACGGTAAGCCTCCGGCGAAATACGACCAATACAGGGCGCGGAGCAGCTGCGAATTTCGTCATCATGGCAATGGCGGTACTGTTCTTCCCCGGGGCGGCGACAGGTACAGGTACGCAGCCGGAAGCGGCGGTTCAGCCACTCCACCGTCTCGCGCAAGGCCGTGGAATGCACAAAGGGACCCAGATAGCGAGCTCCGTCATCCTTGCGAAGCCGCACCATGGAAAAACGCGGCAGCTCATCCTGGCGGCTGGCTCTCAGCAGGAGGTAACGCTTGTCATCCCGCAACTGCACATTGTAGTGCGGGCGGTATTCCTTGATGAGTTTCTGCTCCAGAATGAGAGATTCCTGCTCATTGCGAACCTCGTAGTAATCAAAATCAACAATGGCGGCAATGAGGGCGCGGGTCTTGCTGTTTTCCAGCGTAGCACGAGAGGGTGAAAAATAGTTGGCCAGCCTGCGGTGCAAATCCTTGGCCTTACCCACATAGATTACGCCCCCACCTTCCCCCTTCATGAGATACACGCCCGGGCGGTGAGGTGTGGTGCGCCATTTTTCCTTGAGGTTGACGCGCGCGGTTGCCATGTGTCACTATTCTACCACAGAGCGATGACTTGACAAGTGCAAAGAAATCCCCGGTCAGGCAGAAACCGACCGGGGATTGAAGTGAAATGTTTTCCGCGAGGGCTTACATGCAGGCACGGAGGTGTGCCAGAATGTTATCCTTGGAGGTAGCACCCACAATGGTATCCACCAGCTCACCGTTCTTGAAGAACAGCAGCGTGGGAACGGAGCGGATGTTGTAGCGGGTGGCCAGATTCTGGTTGCCGCCTTCCTCCACGTTGGCCTTGCAGACCTTGGCGGTTCCGGCCATCTCTGTGGAAATCTGCTCCACGATGGGCATGATCATTTTGCAGGGACCACACCATGTTGCCCAGAAGTCCACCAGCACCGGTACGGGAGACTGCAGAACCTCTGCCTCGAAGTTGCTTTCTGTAATCTGAATAGCCATATTATTGTCTGGGATGCGAATGATTCCGACTTCGTTGAAAAATTTATTATTCTTCTTCGTCAGCACTCTCTTCCTCCGCTCCCTCTTCGGAAGCTTCTTCCTCGGCAGACGCATCATCACCGGCGCTGGGCCAACCCAGCACGGGCTCAGTCTGACGGCTCATATTCTGGTCGATGGAATACTGCATGTAAAGAGCCACCAGCATAGCCAGAACGGCTGCCACAGCGCAGACCAGGATGGAAGGATGCACGGGTTTCTCTTCCTCTTCCTCCGGCTCCTGAACAGCAGCTTTCTTACCGAAACCGGCAGGTTTGGAGAAACCGGCGGGCTTTGCTGGTTTGGACTTAGCCTTGGGCTTAGCCGTTGCATCAGCTTTGGGCACCTCTACCGTGGCGGCGGGCAGCTCAGGCTTGGCCGGTGCAGCAGGTGCAGCCGGAGCTGCGGGAGCGGAGGGAGCAACAGGAGCACCGGGACGTTTAGGCGGAGCCCCCAACGGAACAGTCACGGCTGTACGAGCAGTACCGGGAGCCACGGGAGCAGCAGGACGCGGAGCAGACGGCGGCACGGGAGCGCCGGGAGCCACAGGGCGCGGGGCAGACGGCGGCACAGGGGCACCGGGAGCCACAGGGCGCGGGGCAGACGGCGGCACAGGAGCGCCGGGCGCCACGGGACGCGGAGCAGACGGCGCCACGGGTGCGCCGGGCGCAGCGGGGCGCGGAGGCATAGGTGCACCGGGAGCGGCAGGGCGCGGAGACATGGGAGCTCCCGGACGGGGAGCTGCCGGAGGAACAGGACGAGGAGCCGCCGGAGGAACGGGGCGCGGAGCCGTGGGAGGTACGGGAGGTGTGCTCATAACATCAGGTCAGTAAAGTCTGCAACCGCATTTGCGGATTTCTTTCTATATTGCACTTTTTTTTCGCTTTTGCAAGCGGAAAACACATCTATGCTTATTTTTTTCGCAGAAAACATCCCCAATCCCTATTTTTGCTTCTTCCCGTCATCTGCCTCCGGTCGAATTCCCCACTGAGGGTAGAGTGCAGTCTTCCCCCCCGGTTCCATCGGCTGCATCCAGGAATCATCTTTCTGCACACCCAACTTTCGCATTAAATTAAGCCTTTTCTTAAGCCATTTGGCAATCATCTTGGAATCTTCAGCCATATCATTCACACCCATTTCATGCATATCATCTTGACTGACGAGCCGCTTTCGAGCAACATGCAGTCTAACGTACTTTTGCATATTGAGCGCAAATTCTGCCATTGACAAGCTTAACTCCTGCTTCCCCTCCTTCATCAGGGCAACACTCCATTGCAACAAATGGTAATAGTAGGAAAGAGGCCAGTTGCAAGTTCCGCAATATGAATACCCCTTCTGCGGGTAATATCGTCTCATCAGCATTTCTGCCTCCTCATATCGTGATTGCTGATCAAGCAGCGTTACCAGCATGACAAGAGTATAACCCTGACGAGGGTTAGCGGCTAAAGCTTTCCGCAATACGGATTCTGACTCAGCTCTTGTCCCCCCAAAGTGGGGCAGTTTGAAATAATTATCCGCTATCTCCGCATCCGGATACACGTCCATCATCTTCTCCAATAATTCCAGGCGTTTTTCACCTTTATCATCCACACCGGACAACGATAAATCATTAAACAGCCACTGCTTACGCCATGCTTCTGAAAGGCGAGGAGTCTGCCAACAGGTAAATCCTACAAACCCCATCGCCATCATAGCCAACACCCCCCGACCTACTTTTCCCTGAATCTTCACGCCCGTAACGATGCCTGAGTTTTTAGCGCCAGTATACTTTCTACCCAATGATGCAGAGCAAACCGGAGACACCAGAATACCGCAGCTATAGGCACACACCATTGCCACGGCAAACGAATGCCAATAGGCATCCGTAACCGCAGCTATAACATAAGCCCATAAAATCATCAGAGCAACGGCTATCATCCCACGGCGCAACGGAGTTACAGTCCCAGAAGCCAGACAACGAATACCAGACATCGTATGCACAACCACCACAACCAACATCAATACGAGACCTATAAGTCCATAATCTGCCCAAACTTGAACATATTCGTTATGTGCCATATTCGGGGTTTTATTCGCAGTAAATACCCCTATAATCTCCCAATGGGATGCCATCGTTCCCCATCCCCAAAGTGGCCCCGATGTTGCCACATTCAAAATAGGTTTCCAGATTTCAAATCTGGCATGGGTTTCAATATCAGAAATCTGCTTTAACCCTCCTCCCATGAACACATTTGCCACTTCCACCATCACATACGACCCTAACAGAACCCCTCCAATTATCGTTATCTTTCGAACTTTCTCACGAGTGAACAGCTCCACAAGAAATTGCATACCCCACACGAGACAAATCAACGCGGGGGTCAACAAATACACCACTCGAGTAGAACAATAAAAAGAGCTGTAGATCGATAAAGCAGCAAATAAGCAACACAGCAACCGCATTTGAAACGACTTTACAACCCACAGAGCAATCCCCAACAGAGCACACCCGCCAATCATCTGAAAGGCTCCGGCAAAATTCTTATAGACAAACAGAGTGACGGGTTGGTTATTATACCCGGAAAGGCCGTATTCTGGTCGCCCCGTCCACAGCATATTCATCTCACCCGGTCGCAGATACCAATACAACAGATTCAACAACACCGCCAGCAGGATGACCGACACCTGAAATCTCACACTCTTTGTCTGAGCACCATAGATTCCGGCCACATAAAATACACCGCAAGATAAAATCAACGAACTTTCCAGCCATGACTCCACAATAGAGTAACTGCAAAGACATCTCACAAAAAAATACCCACCACAACCCAGCATCAGCCATCCCATCCAAGGGATGCGAACCACCTTCCCCCCAAAGAGCATCCCGGAAATAAAGAGAAGAGCAACTACTGAAAGAGCAATCAGAAACGGCCACACACTATAAGCATTACTGTCAACCGCCGCCATCGATACTATCCATACAACAGCAAGGAGTATCGCAGCGAGACGTCCGGGCAAGGTTTCCGTCAGCCGTTTTACCACCGTTTTCTTTTCCATGCAATCATCATAACAAAGAGCCAAGGCACATGCAAGTCCTACTCTGCCCCACAGTTGCTATTTCATGGCAAGTATGCCGGGATTATCAGCTTTTTCTGCTTGAAAAAAACAACTACATGCCCATAATGGAGGACATGTGCACCATCTGCGCCATCATCACCTGTACAGCGCCATCGGCAACAGCAATTCCCTGCCTGAACAGCCTGCAAGAGCAGACACGGCGACCGACACACACCATTCTGTTGTCGGAAGCACACCTTGCACCGGAGAATTCTCAAGAACTGTGCACCAAATACTCCTCCATCGGACTCATCATCCCCGACACCAACGACAAGGCGCATGAAAGCTGCGGCTTCACTCCGGCCTTTGAACAGCTTGGGGCTGACTATGTCTGGGTTCTGGATACGGCATGCACTGCAACCCCTGATGCGTTGGAGAAACTGTTGCAAGCTGCAAAGGACGACAACATCTGTTCCGGCATGATGACCACGTCCCCTGCCACGTTCGAATTAAGTCAACCCATCATCGTAGAGACTCGAAAAAATATCTTCGCCCCATGGAAGAGCGTTCTGCAATGGGAAAATTTACCGAACACCGCACAAATTCCCATTCGTGGTGCCTGGACTGGGGCTCTGTACCCCCGCTCCGTATTTGATAAAATCGGAGCTCCCAAAAATCAGTTCTCCCTCAATAATGCCAACGACGAATACGCATGGAAGGCAAAATTGCAGGGCTTTAACTTCGTGCTCATCAAAGATGCCGTCATCCACCACCCGCCTTTTTCTGCTCAATTGATTCACTATAGCATTGGGGGTCGCTCCTTCTTCTACGAACCGGGACTTACGCCGGAACGCCGGTACTACAAAATCCGCAACCGGGCATGGATTCAGTGCCTCAGGAAACCCGACAAACCGTTCGTAAGGCTCTTATTCTGCGGATTTTACATTACACTTGCGCTCAATGCCATGTTGCGATGCGGGGAACTACACCTCAGGGATGTCTACACTCTCTTCCGTGCCCTCCACAACGGCTTTTACGGCAAACTGCGGCCCTATTCTGCACGAAAAAATTAACATCGAGCGCAAATTTGTCTTTACAAATAAAAATAAGTCGCTATAATGCGTGCCCCGACGCGTAAAAGCTTCTCAACAACATTTAACAGCAACACAGTAACATGAAAGTTCTTTCCTCACTCGCATCCGTGAAGCGCCGCCACGCTGACTGCCAAATCGTGAAGCGCAAGGGCACGCTCTACGTCATCTGCAAGAGCAGCCCCAAGTTCAAGGCTCGTCAGGGTGCCACTGCCGGCACGCGCCTCAGCAAGAAGGGCGTTAAGTAAGATTATCCCCGGCCCGCCCATGCGGGTTATATGAGAAGGAGACCGGTGTTATTTCACCCCGGTCTTTTTTTCGTTATCATCAACCATGCAACAGACCGTCCAAAGCCACATTTTCCGGCTGGGTGATTTTACTTTCCACAGCGGAGAAACCCTGCCCGACATCCGGCTGGCATACGAGACCTACGGCACGCTTAACGCGGACAAGAGCAATGCCATCCTGCTCTTCCACGCGCTCACCGGCAGTCATCATGCCCACGGCTACAACGACAACCTGCCGGAAGCAGGCACATTCTGGCAGCCGGAAAACCACCAGGGATGGTGGGATCGCATGATAGGCCCCGGAAAACCGCTCGACACGGATCGATTCTTCATCATCTGCGCCAACTATCTGGGCAGCTGCTACGGCAGCAGCGGGCCCACCCAGACGGCCCCGGACGGCGAACCCTGGGGCAGCCGATTCCCGCTGACCGACGGCAACGACCAGGCTCGGGCCCAGATTCAGCTCATGAATCACTTCGGCATTGACAGATTTGCCATTGTGGCTCCCAGCCTCGGCGGTATGCTGGCGCTCACTCTGGCAGCCCTGTACCCGGAGCGCGTACGCAGCATGGTCATCATCGGCGCTGCCCACCGCCCGGCCATCAACCACAAGCTGGAGTTCTTCGAGCAAGTGCTGGCCATCGAACTCGACCCCGCCTACCGCGCCGGGCGCTACCCGCTGAGCGACCCGCCCAACCGTGGGCTGGCACTCGCCCGCATCATCAGCCACAAACTCTTCGTCTACCAGGACGGTCTGGAAAAGCGTGCTCGCAAAGGCATCTGCGACAGCAAGGGGATGCTCACCTGGTATCAACCCAGACGCAATACGGAAAGCTACATGCTGCATCAGGGAACCAAATTCGCCAAGCGCTTTGATGCCAACGCCTACATCCGCATTGTCAACCTGTGGGCAGGCTATGACTTACCGGCGTTCACCGGCATGGCAGACACCGATGAGGTATTCCGTCTGTATGCCCGCCACAACATCCGCTTCCTGCTCTTCTCCATCGACACGGATTACTGCTTCACGGCAGATGCCATCGAGGAGTTCCACCGGGAACTCACCCGCAACGGGGTCAGCTCTGTCCACACGCGCATCCAATCAGAAAAAGGGCATGATTCCTTCCTGCTGGAACCGGATTTGTATGCCGACGGACTGGCGGAATACCTGAAATAAGTGACGACCGATAGAACTTTTTTCACCTGCGGACATTTTGCGGCTTGCAAGCCCGCAGAAGAGGTGGTATATTCATGGGGTCAATAAACTTTAGACAATCCATGAAAGTATCCGCACTCCAGAAAAATCGCAAGGGTGGATTCACCCTCATTGAGCTTATGGTGGTGATTGCCATTCTGGCAGCTCTTGCCTCCATCGGTTATGGTCCCATCATCGACCACATGAACGACGGCGACCGCCAGAAGGCCAGCTCCAACCTCAAGTCGATGTACACCATCCTTCAGCAGTTCAGAACTGACCACAATAACTACCCCTGCGACACGACCGCAGAGGAAATTATGGAAAGCAACCCCGAGCTCGGCTTCGGCCCGGTGACCGGCAGCACCTCCAACGATTACCTCCGCCAGGTGTTCTACGACAGCCAGAAAAACAAGTCGGAGAAGCCCTTCTTCGCCAAGCTGAATGTCGCCGGTAAGGGCATCGCCCAGGAAGGTGACGAGAAGCGCGCCAAGGGTCAGGCTCTGCAGCGCGGCGAAAACGCCATGGGCTACATCCTGCGTAAGAATCCGGATGATCCCAACATGAAGCTGGCTGTGATTGATACAACCTCTCCGCTGGCTATCTGCGGTGTTTATCCCTCAGCCACCCCGTATGCCGGCAATGAACTGGCATTCGATATGTCCTCTTTCCGCGGCCATGCATTCCTTCTCTCCGTTGACGGTTCCGTGAAGGATCTCGAAAAGAACCTGAAGAAAGATAACAACAACAGCGAAAAGGGCATTTATGTTGACAAGCAGGGAGCCCCCAGCTCCATCTTCCCCGAGGATGACAACGGCAACGATACTGCCCCCAACTACATCATCCTCACCCCGGATCTGTAAAGCTCCGCACCTGACGTGATTTCAAAAGCCCCGCATTCCGACTCAGGAATGCGGGGCTTTCTGCATTAGCACACATACGCAGCATCACTTAGCCCCTGCTGGACAAATCATCCTGAGTAATAAAAGTGAAATTCTGCCCCTGCGGGCAGAGTGAAATCCTGCGTTTATCACTCATCCAAGGCGCAGCCTTGTTTTCGCCATCGGCAAAGCCGATTTTTCACCCTGAGCCGCAGGCTCAGTTTTCATCCGTGGCTGTTTCCGTTTTCTCGCTCGCGACAGCGAGCGTGCTCGGGGCGTAAGCCCCGAGCACGCGATAGCTTTCACGGAGACCGTGTCTCCTATTGCGCCCCGGAGGGAGTGCAGGAATACAAACCGGGGGCTGCAGTAAAATAAAAAAGGAGCCCGGGGTGACAGAAAGCAATGCCATTTACTGATACTACGCCTTCTGTCACCCCTTGCGGGGCTCCGATGATTTTCTTCAATTTACCGGAGGCTGCGCCTGCTAGCGCAGGCTTACCTCCGGCTATGATTCCTGCACCCTCCGGGCACCATGCTTCCATTCTTTCCCCATCACGTACGCTCGGGGGCATAAGCCCCTTTCACGTGAAGCCCTGCGGAACTTTCATGCGCAGCTTTCACGCCAGCGGCGATAGCCGCTGGCCCAATATACCGTTGCTTCCTCCTCACCCGGTAAATTCAAATATCGCGTGCGGAGCAAATCCGTGCTGCGGTGACCCATCTGGAGTTGCAGCTCGTGCAGGTTGCGGAAGCGGGCGGCGTGGTAGCTGGCGTAGCTGTGGCGGCACACATCCTGCGGCCAGGGGCGCGTCAGGCGGTTCCATCCCGCGTGGCGGCGCACCTCACGCCAGTGGCGCAGCCATTGCGGCGGGCAGATGCGCTGCGGGGCTGGGGCTTGTGCGGTGCTCAGCAGCTGCAACGCAGGGCGAAGTAGCGTCACGGGGCGGGCACCGCCTGTCTTGCTGTGCTGCGGGGTGATGTTGACCCTCTTGCCGGGCAAATCCACATCTGCCCAGGTGAGCCGCGCCACCTCGTGCGGGCGAATCCCCGCATACAGCATCAGCCCCACCGCCGGCAGGCAAATGCCGCCGCGATACTCCCGCGCCGTGTCCACCAGCTTCTTCGCCTCCTCCGGCGTCAGAATTTCGATGCGCTTCTCCACCACCTGCGGGGCATCCACCCGCGCCACCAGGTTCTCGCTGCACCAGCCGCGCTTCATTGCGGTGGAAAACACCCCGCTGAGCGTCAGCCGCGCCTTCTGCCGCTGCCGTGGTGTTTCAAAAGCCGCTTCAATATACGCCGCGCATTCTGCCGGGGTGATGCTGCGCACCCGCCGCTTCGCCAGCCCGGGGCAGCGTTTCATGAAGCGCCGCGTCACATAGCGGAAATCGCAGAGCGTCCTCGCCCGCCTGTGCTTCCGCGCCTCCAGCGCCGCCGCCACGGCCTTTTCAAATGAGACCGTCTTTTCCTGCAATCGGAGCGCCTTTTCACCCTCCTCCAGACACCGCAGCGCGCGCTTCATTTTTCCCCGTCCCGCCCTCACCACAGCACACGCCATTTGCGCCGCTTCCAGGAGGGGTAATTTGGTGCTTTTCAGTAATGCCAGGGCAGCTGTTTCCTCGCTTGTCACGCTGACCTGCGTGGGCGTATCGATGAGAAGCCCCGAGCCCGTAAGGGGCGGAAGCGGATGTGTTTTTCCATCTGTCTGTGTCTCTGTATTCATCGGTTTGTTGCGAATTCGGAATTCGTAAGTCAAGCACAATAACAGATATTTGTAAATAGTTGACCTGATTTATTCTTTTCATGCCCACCCCGGATGACGGAGAATGTTTTTTCTGCAAAAATCAAGCTGATTAGTTAAATTTTAAGTGTTGATTTTGTAGGAGATGTGATGTATATCCTACGAATTCCGAAAGCGTAGAATGCCCATGCATGTGCGAGAGAAGTAAAAGAATCCTGTTTCTGGGTAATGGAGTGAATCGTGTAGTGGAACGAAATAAACCCCACTCATGGGATAATGCCATCAGAAGTCTGGAGGAAAAATATCTTAAACCGCGTTTGCAGCCGAATGATGAGGCTCCTGATATCTCTTTTGGATTGCGACTTCAGCGTGTTCTTAACTGTGTAAACAAGGATGAACAGAAAACGGTTTTCGGAAAATGGCTGGAGGAGGTGCAAAAGATACGTCCGAATTACGTGCATCATCTGTTGGCCTCGTTGGTGGAAGACCAGCAGGTTGATGCTGTCATGACCACCAATTACGATTTCGCGTTCGAAAAATCCCTCGATTCTTCATTCACTCCAAAGAAGAATGACGACGAGCAGGTGATAGTGACCGTTAAATGTAAATCAGACCAAGATAACAAGGAGGATAAGCAGGGGCAGAAGCAGGATAAAGAGTCAACCACGACGAAGCAATTTCCCATTCCCATTTATCACGTCCATGGAGCAGCTACACAAAGTGCGATAGATGGAACGAAGGAAGTCATCATGAGCATGAAGTCCTATGCTCAAACCATGTCCGGTTTGAATAGGAATGCCGAGGGCAGCTGGCTGAAGCTTTTCTGCGAAAACGAGGTGCACATGTGTGGGTTTTCATTTTATGCAGAGGAGTTGGTGATGTGGGAGGCCTTGAAGCAGCGGCTGGATTATATTCGAGAAAAAGATGTTTTCAAGGAATTGGGTAATCGCTTATACATCTATCTTTTTTATTCGGATTCAGACAAAGCTCAGAAGGAGCAACTGGCAGAGCTTCTTAAGACATACTCTGCAGAACCTATCCTCATCCCGGTTACAGATGGCGACTTTGCCAATGCCTGGATGTCGCTGTATGGCCGCATGAGTTTGCGCCTTCGCAATCTGCGCATGACTAAAGGAGATAGTGAAGTTCTGGGACGTTTTCGTTACCCTCAGCACGATACCCGAAATCGTAATGTGCGTACTGCCTATTGTCCGTCTTTGTATTATCCTCACTGCTGTAAGTTTGGGGTTCCTTTGGATAAGCAGAACTTCAATATGTGGCTATTCTATTGCGAAGTGCATGGCAAGATTACCCGATGGATGGGAAAAATGACAGAGATAACATCTAACCTCTCCTCTCTTGAACCGATTATTCGCGAGCAAAAGAAATCCGACTCCATTTTATACACTTGTTTCTACCTCGATTATACCACCGGCGACTTATTCGCCGTAAAGGAAGAGGAAAAAAAACTTTCTTTAGTATGCAAGCTCATCGAAATCAGGAAAGCTCATGATTTCGATTCTCTTATTTATCCACAACTTCCTCAAAACTAATTTTTTACATCCCGCACCATGAAACTCCATCTCCCTGTTCGTTTATTCAAGTCCATTCTTTCCTGCCTTATTCCTGTTGCCTGTCTTACGGTGGGCAGCGGCGTGGTTACGGCGGAAGAACAAGCCTCCATCATTCTCGATGAGCAGGAAACGTTTACCTTTGATTACGCAGACGATGACACGCTGCAGGATGTCGGTGGTGTTCCCCAACTCATGGGCGGCACTCAGCAGGAGCTTACGAATAGAGGGGAAAGAGAAGACTGGAATTCCTCTGATTTTCTTGATTCGGATCAACAACAGCAGGTGGTCGCTACCTCTTCGATAAGCACTCCGCAGATTGCTGCGTTGTCGTTCCTGACACCCGTTTATCCGGTTCCTCTGGCTCTTTCTGGTGCAGAGATAAGCACTACTGGCTATACGCCGCCCACAACAATAAGCATCCCCGCTGGGTATACCGAAGTCTTGGTGGATGAGGTGTCGGATATAGAGCCTTACAGCAGTTCTGCCACCGATGTGGCCTTCCTCCTGACCGCTGATGTGACGGTGCATGGTCGTACGTCCAGTCTCATGACTTCTTCGGCCGATTCGTGGTTTTTTACGAGCGATTCGGTGGATAATTTGGCATCCCTGACCTTCAGCAATGCGACCAAGAGATTGTTGTACGTGTCCTCCAATGAAAAACTGGAATTCCATGGTTTGAAGAGTGTGACGTTCAGCGGGAACACGGCTTCCTCCTACGGCGGCGCGATTTGTGGCAGCACGATAGAGCTGAGCGGGAACGGGAGCGTGGAGTTCAGCGGGAACACGGCTTCCTCCTACGGCGGCGCGATTTATGGGTATAGCAACAGCACGATAGAGCTGAGCGGGAACGGGAGCGTGA
>CAYYKC010000005.1:28449-32384 GCA_964471605.1 uncultured Akkermansia sp.
GATAGAGCTGAGCGGGAACGGGAGCGTGACGTTCAGCGGGAACACGGCTTCCTCCTCCTACTACTCCTACTCCGCCTACGGCGGCGCGATTTGTGGCAGCACGATAGAGCTGAGCGGGAACGGGAGAGTGGAGTTCAGCGAGAACACGGCTTCTTCCTCCTCCTACGCCTGCGGTGGCGCGATTTATGGCAGCACGATAACGCTGAGCGGGAACGGGAGCGTGACCTTCAGCGAGAACACGACTTCCTCCGACTCCTCCTCCGCCGACGGCGGCGCGATTTATTCCAGCAACACGATAACGCTGAGCGACAATGGGAGTGTGACGTTCAGCGGGAACAGGGCTTCCAACTGCGGCGGTGCGATTTATGGAGGAAGCAACAGCACGATAGAGCTGAGCGGGAACGATAGTGTGACGTTCAGCGGGAACACGGCTTCCTCTTCCAGCGACGATGCCTACGGTGGCGCGATTTATGGGGCTTACCACAGCACGATTTCTGTTACCAACAATCAACAGGTGCTGTTTGAAAAGAATGTGGAGAAAATAGGTGGAGTCTACCGTTTGCGTAGCATATATACGTCAGAAGGAAAGGTGAATTTGTCTGCTCCGAGATTAGGAGAAATTCGTTTTAATGACAGCATCTATGTAAGCGGCAAGCTGACACTTAATGCTGATTATACAGATGATACGAATCAGATTCATGCTCAGACCGGGGTGATTATTTTCTCCGGCGAGCATACGGAAGAACATCTGAAGTCGGTCAAGGGCGGAATAGCCGGGACTGCTGAGGAGATAGCAGCCTCGCGCGAATCCTATGCCGCAACGGTAGAACTGCATGCTGGGAACCTGCATCTGGAGCATGGTGCATCACTGGCAGGTTCGAGTTTCACTGCCGTAGCTGGCGGAGCTTCTACGGTCTTGCTGAAGGATGCCGCCATGTCCTATACGACAGCTGTTTTCGGGGAGGGAACGTCATTGGAACTGGAGGGCATCAGTAACTTCAACGGCAGTTTAAAGATGGCGAGTGGCAGTACGATGCGCTTCATTCTGGGGGATGTTCATCAGAACGCCGGTGCGCTGACGCTGAACGGTGACTTGACTCTGGAAGCCGGAACGACTCTGCAGATGCTGGCTTTTGAAAGCGGTGTGTACCAAGTGATGAGCCTGACCGGCAGCCTGAGCGGGTGGAATGCGGACTCTCTGACTCTGGTCGATGTGGCCGGCAGAGAACTGGATGATACCCGTCTGTACTGGAGTGACAATATCTTGTATTACAGCAATCCGGGGCCGGATGTCAGTGCCGTTTCCTGGTCGAACGCCGACGGCGATGGCTTGTGGAATAATAGGTCCTACAACTGGACATCTACAAGTGAAACGTATGCCTATGTACAGGGGCTGGACGTTAGCTTTGGCTCAAATCCGGGGGAGACGGTGACGTTGGAGGGGGACTTGATTGTTCGCAATATGCAGATTCAATCCGGCGGGAATTATACTTTTGCCGAGTCTGCCAAGGGAGGCTCACTAGAGGTTCGTGAGAAGCTGGAAATTGCGGCAGGAACAGCGGCTGATATTCAGTTGGAAAGAGGAATCAGTGTGGGGCAGGAGCTGCGATCTGCCGGTGAACTGAAAGTGAACCGGATTACCGGGGAGGGTGATGTCGTCATTACCGGAGGCTCCCTGGAGCTGGCGGATGATACGGATGCACTAGCTGTGAGCGGAGAGGTCAGTATCAGCAACGCCACCCTGAAAGGCCGCTGGACGGGTGAGGACCTGAGCATCAGCGGCAGCACGGTGGCGACGGGTGCGGAGGTGACGCTGAAAGATGTGAACCTGCATAGTACTCTTACCAATGAAGGTACTCTGTGGCTGGGCGGCGAGGTGAGGGTGCAGAGTGAGGGCTTTACCAAATGGAATTATTCAGCCGGTGAGAATGGTTACATTGCCGATGTATACAAGCTGGTCACAGGAAACGGTAACAGTATCGCTCTCTCAGATGTGGTGTGGACGGTAATGACGGATGGCAGTAGCACGGCGTACGATTATTATCGCTTCACGGAGGGAAACCTGATAGCCGGCTTCTTCCGTTATGCTGATGAATATTGGGTCAACAGTGAGGTAACATACGACGGTCGCAGCGAGTTTGATACGGCAAACACTCTTGTGCTGAATGGTGGGGAACTGACGCTTGCGGCTGCGCTCGGAGATAATCTGACAAAGGGAATTCGAGCGGAGGCTGACAGCTCGTTGCATATGGGTGCCGGACTGGCTGAGTGCGACGATTCCGTATCGGTAAATGTCTCTGCCGGCGTGACCGTAACGGTGGATGAACCGGTGATTGGTCACGGTACTCTGCTGAAAAGCGGTGATGGTATTCTGTCCGTGAAGGAGTTGTCGGATTCCTTTGCCGGTAAGCTCGTGTTGCAGCAGGGGACGCTGCTCATGGCGGAGCCGCTGGTCATCAATAAAGGACGCGAACTGCATGTCAGAAAGACGGATGCCGTGCTTGACACAACTCTGCAGCTGAGTGACGGTTTGCTGTGTATTGATTTTGCCGATTCCGGCGAAACGGTGCGTCTGAATAACACGAACTTGCACTTGCAAGGCGAGACAGGTTTGCAGCTCCGTGACGCGGGCAAGGAAGATGGCCGAGTTTATGACCTGTTCACGGATATATACGGATTGCAAGATGTGAACGGCAATGCGCTGGTGCTGAGTGCAGATAACAATGCAGCGGCTCTGTATTTCGATGCGGAGCGTCCCGGTACCGGATTCTGGAAGAATGCCACGCTGCAATTGACGGATAACGGGACGCTGCAGCTGGTGCGATATACGGATATCTCGATACCCACGGGCTATGACCGCACGGTGGTGATGGATGAACCCTCAGATTTCACCCGTTTCGCCGGCCTGACACAGGATGTGGCGTTCCGGCTGTCGGCGGATGTGGCGTTTGATGCCTCAGCAGCGGTGATGACGAACTTGGCGTCTTCTCGTTACTTCACGAGTAATTCCGTGGATGCACTGGCGGCGATAGCGTTCCGTAATTCGGAAAACCGCATGTTCTACGTGAAGGAGAACGAAACGCTCATCATGAAGGCTCTCCGGGCGGTGACATTCGAGGATATGGCCGTCAGTGCCGATGAAGCCATTTCCGGCGGTGCCATCTATGTGTCGGATAACAGCGGTATCACGCTGGAAGACAACGGCGCGGTCATCTTCAGCGGAACGACCCAGACTGCCAACGGAGCCGAGGCTCAGGGTGGTGCGCTGTATGCCGGAGCAGCGAGCCCGGTCGTGCTGAACGGCAACGGAAGCGTGGAGTTCCTGAAAAACTCGGTTGTGGGTAGCTCCTCCTACGGCGGTGCGATGTATGTCGCTTCCACGGTGTTGCTGTCCAATAACAACGGCGTGATTTTCCGTGACAATTCCTCGGTGAGTGAAGGTGGAGCTATTGATGCCGGAGCAGAGTTGACGCTGTTAGATAATGGGAGCGTGGAATTCAGCGCTAATACCTCCGGTCAGGGCGGTGCGATTAATGCTGCCGCCAATGTTGTGCTGGAGGCTAACGGTGTCATCTCCTTTAGTGGGAATGAGGCTACAAGCGGAAGCGGTGCTGCTATTTACACAACAGGAGACGTTGTGTTGACTGACAACGGAAGCGTGGAGTTCAGCGGGAATACGGCAGTTACAGGTGGCGGGGCTGTCTATGGCAGTACAGCAACGGTGAGTGGAAATCAAGGCTCGGTGGTATTCAGCGAGAATACGACTACAAGCGGAAGTGGTGCAGCTGTTTACACAACAGAAGACGTTGTGTTGACTGACAACGGAAGCGTGGAGTTCAGCGGGAATACGGCAGTTACAGGTGGCGGGGCTGTCTATGGCAGTACAGCAACGGTGAGTGGAAATCAAGGCTCGGTGGTATTCAGCGAGAATACGA